>JAAUTT010000086.1 GCA_012031335.1 Bacteroidales bacterium
GTTGAGCTTGCTGGCAATGTTCTCAATATTGTCATCTACCAGTATCGGAGCTTTGTCTACAGGTAAATATTCCCCTGCAGCGTATTGTCCCCAGCGGCCATCGTCGGCTATAAGTCCTTTGAGGTCTTCAGTTCCGGTTTTTGCGCCCAACAAAATGGGGCCGTGCATAAAGGCTATGTATTCGGGCACATTGGGCATCCGTTCGATGGTGTTATGCATTGGTAATGAAATTTGCACCACATCACCTTTCTTCCATTTACGATCGATACTTATATAGTTTGAAGGAAGCACAGTATAAGCCGTATTCTTTCCATTTAAGGAAATTTTCATAGCGCCCTTTGCAACCCATCCGGGATAACGAATCAGCAACTTAAAATTATTCGAACCCTCTGTTATAGTTAGTTTTGTTTGTTCTTCAAATGGAAAAGCAGTTTCCTGTTTGATTTTCACCGCTTTTTCTTTCCAATTCAATTCCGAAGCGATAAAGAGGTTCAGGTACAAGGAATCTTTTGAATGTGTATAAATAAACTGGGAATATTTACTATGATTTTCCATTCCTGTACCTACGCAACACCACATAGCCTCGTTGGGTGCAGAATAAACCCTGTAATGGCGTGGCCTGCCGATGTAAAATATACATATCCGCCATGTTCGGGATGCTGAGAAGAAAGAATATGGTTGAAAATGGTACGCTCGTAATAATCGGCTAACTGAGCCGAAGGATGCATACGGAACACATCTTCGGTGAGTTTAAGCATATTGTACGAATTGCACGATTCAGGGCCATCGTTTACATTTACAAAATCGATGCACGAGTTAACGCCTGGAAAGTGCTCCCTGCGACTATTTCCGCCAAAAACCAGAGAACGGTTTGTGGTAACGGTTTGCCAGAAGAAGTTTCCTGCTTTTCCGTACTGATGATCGTGTTCGAGCTCATAGATTCTTTCGAAACCAATAAACTTAGGTATCTGGGTATTTGCGTGTTTGTTGTCGAGGTTGTCAATACCTTGCGATAGCGGTTCGAGGAAAGCCTTATGAGAGTATCGCTTTGAGGCTTTCAGATACTTTTCGTCGCCGGTTATTTGGTAGGCATCGGCTAAACTTTCGTTTATGCCGCCATGTTCGTTACCCAGCATTTCTTCCATTTTGGCATCGCTTAGGCCCGAGGTAATGTCAATGGCCCAATCGCAAAATTTCAGAAAAATAATTTTGGCGTCTTCGCTATCTGCATAAAGCCAGGCATCGCGAAGTCCGGCATACATTTTATGTATGTTGTACCAGGGTGCCCAGTAACCCCAAATTGCATCTACTTCTCCTTTTTTTATTTTCGGCCATAACTCAGCACTTTTAGGCACTCCGCCTAAGTATCCAACGCCCCATTCAGGGTTATTTTCAGCATTGGCTTCCTGGCAGACTTTCAGTTCCGAAATCATATAATCCATTCGTTTCTTACATTCGGTATTCCCGGTTACAGCGTAGTTCATGGCCATTGCCGAAAGGTAATGTCCGCCCACATGGCCATCGAGACCATCCCAGTTTGGATAACTTTTGGCTTTCGCAGGCAAACAGGCTTCCTTTCGGTAAGGCGCAAGTAACCGGTTCACATCGTATTTTAACAATACCTGAAGATTCAAGTCGCGCGCAAGCTTAATTGGCCCATCGAGCAAGGTTACGTCACTAAGGTGAAACGTGTTGGGATATAGTTTATCCTGAGCTGTAAGTTTATTTGAATTAGAAAAGAACAGCACAAGGAAAATTATAAAAACAGATAGTTTCATGTGTATATTGATATAAAAATTAATTTTAGATTAAATGAAACCATTCATATAACCTACAATTTAATAAACTCTTCTCCGGTTATTTCACTATTAATGCTCCGCCATTACAAGGAATTGATAATTCCAATTCCTGTTTGCCCAACTCAACAGAAGTAAGTTCGCCGTGTAACTGCTCGTTGTCGCGGTATAGATTTAACATATCTCCGGCAGCAAGCATAGGTAGGAAAATTTTAATTTTCAATGTTTCTTTGCCGGCATTAACAGCAGATATATACCATTTAGCACCGTGGCGACGGGCAAGAACAATAAATTTTCCGGGATAGCCATCGATAAAACGTGTTTCTTCCCAGGTAGTTGGCACCTCTTTCATAAAGTTTATAGCCCATACCGGAGCATCGGTAAGATTGTTGGGAGCCATTGCAAAGTGCTGCATGGCGCTCTGAAATAATACAGCGGTCGAGAGTGCGAATACATCGGAAGTTACACGACGTCCGCCCCACATCTCAGCGCTGTTTTTCGAATTGTAGTATTTATTCAGTGTACTTCCGCCAAAGTCCATACTACCCACAGTATTTCGGATAAATTGGATGCAACAGGCATTAAAAGCTTCCATATCGCAGTTAACCTGAGCAAAGTGCAGGTTTTCACTTGCCAATACAGCTTCACTTGCTGCAAAATTCGGATACATTCTCTCCCATCCACGGGGAAGCGTGCAGCCATGGAAAATAACCAATAACCCAAAATCATTGGCATCGAAGAGAATATCTTCGTAAAGCTTCATGGTAACCTGTTTATCCCCACCAAAAAAATCGACTTTTATGCCTCGAATGCCGATACTTTGCATCCACTTCATTTCTTTACGGCGGGCAATGGTATTGTCCATAATGCCTTTGGGTGTTTGAGGGGCATCGTTCCAGTACCCGTTGGAATTGTACCATAAAAAGAGACCTACGTCTTTACCTGCAGCATATTTAGCCAGTTCGGCAATTTTCTCACGACCTATTTGTGTGTCCCACAAAGCATCAACGAGCAGTGATTCATATCCCATAGCAGCGCTGAAGTCGATGTAACGCATCTGTTCCTCATATTTGGTACTTTCGTCCATGCCGATAATCCAGCTCCACGAGCCGCGCCCATATTTATAGTCTTTGGAAGCTTGGTAAAGTGGCTTAACCAAATCGAAAGGAACCGTTGTTTCTACAATGGGGGCAAGTGTTTCGCCCAGGGTTATGGTACGCCAGGGCGTTTCGCCAGGCAAAGGAATACCCGGAGAGGCTGTACCATTACCATTGTTTTCACCTTCCTGCGGAAAATCTATGGTATATAATCCATCGGCATGACCTGTTAAACGGCTTCCGCAATAGCTGCTGCTTACGCCAGTTTCCGAAATCAGAAGCCAACCATTGATGCCGGATTTAAACAAACATGGAAAGGTATAACCCTGGCCATTGCCATTTTGACCCATGGGTGCATCTACAGTATATGGTGTTTCGTAGCTGGGCATTGATCGGGCAAAGCCAACCATGGGCTTGCTCTGAGGACACAGGAAAGTTGTTGTACCAACAGGAAAGACAAAACCTGAAGTTTCTTCTTCGACCATACAGCTCATTCTTTCGCCCTGAGGGTGTATTATGTATTTAAAAGCTACGTCGTTATTACTTACCCGAAATACCACATCGATAGCTTTTTTTCCTTCCCTGGTAAATGAGTAAATGGCTTCGTTGGCCTGATAATGCACATTTCGCTGCTTAATATTTGACAGTTCATAGTTCTCATCAATGCTGGCCATCAAAGGGTTAGCTTCTATAGCCAAACCCTGAGAAAAATCGCCGACATTGGTTTTAAGTCCTAATGGAGATTTCTCGAGAAATGTTTTTCCATTATAAACTACGTTATAAGATATTTTTCCGTTTTCAGTGAATATCGTTACCGATAGTTTACCATCAGGACTTATCACCTTATTTTCCTGCGAATTAATATTTAATGTAACCAGGAGAAATAGCAAAATCAATAAGCAGTTGAATTTCATATTTGTTTTATTATTAAATTCATAAAATGAGGGTTATTTTATTTAGTAAAATCCAATAACTCTCTGACTGATAATATATAAACCGAAACTTTCAATGGAAGTAATAAATAAAATCAAAGTTTATAAAGTACAAGTTCTTTCCCCTTCATTATATTCACATCATACTCATACACCTTTTTAAGATCGGAAGATGATTGAGCAATTTTGGAGTGATTCAATGGTGTTTTAATATCAGGTGTTATATAAAACGGATTGTTATTAATTCCTTTCGCTTCCTTTAGTCCCTTACCCTTTAACGGGTAATAAGAGCGGATACGACAATTGCCACCGATGGACGATTTAATTACTGCCCTGACAAGTTTACCTTCCTCCCACTGCATATCTACCTCAAAACCACCTCTGGCCTTTAGCCCGGAGATGCTGCCTGTTTTCCAGGCATCGGGTAATGCAGGTAAAAGGTGAACAGCTCCATCATGACTTTGAAGAAGCATTTCGGCAATACCGGAAGTGCAACCAAAGTTTCCGTCAATCTGGAAGGGGGGATGAGCATCGAAAAGATTGGGATAAGTACCTCCATTACCTCCCCAGCTGGCTTTGGGTGCTGGTTTTAACTGAGCAGTAATAAGTCTGTAAGCGTGATTACCATCGAGCAGGCGAGCCCACCAGTTTACTTTCCATCCCATGGACCATCCGGTGGATTCGTCTCCACGAGCCAGTAAAGATGTTTTTGCCGCCGAAAACAGTTCGGGATGTCGGTATGGCGAAATCTGGTTTGAAGGGAACAATCCATATAAATGTGAAACATGACGATGGTTATCCGCAGGATCATCCCAATCGGTCATCCATTCCTGTAATTGTCCCCACTTACCTATTTGCATAGGTGGTAAACGCTTCATATATGCTTTCATTTTGGCCACCAAAGCATTGTCGGTATGAAGAATTTCGGCAGATTTAACAGCTATTGTGAAGATATCGTAAACAAGCTGATTATCCATTGTTGTGCCAGCCGACAAGGTTGACCCGTCATGGCCTTTGGGTTCGTTTTCAGGGGATACGGACGGACTAACCACTAACCATTTGTTCTGGGGTCTTCCGTAAGAAAATCCAGAAAAAACAAGGCAGCATTTTTAATTGCAGGATACACCGATTTGAGATATTCCTTATCGCCACTAAATTCAAATTTACCATATAAATGTTGCGAGAGCCATGCCCCGCCCATTGGCCACATACCCCAGAAAGCGCCGTCAACCGGGCCATTTATACGCCAAATATCTGTATTGTGGTGCAATACCCAACCCGATGCTCCATACATATCCCGTGCGGTTTGTTTTCCTGTTTCCGAAAGTTCTTTTACCATCTCGATCAAGGGTTCGTTCAATTCGGTAAGATTGGTAATTTCGGATGGCCAGTAATTCATCTCTGTATTTATATTCACTGTATACTTACTATCCCAGGGAGGTGCCAGCTGGTCGTTCCATATCCCCTGAAGATTGGCAGGCTGACCTCCCGGCCGGGAAGAAGAAATTAACAGGTAACGACCAAACTGAAAATACAGGGCAACCAGTTGCGGATCGTTTCCTTTGACAAACTCCTCGATTCGTTTATCCGTAGGGTTTTTAACCGAATCTGTAGTGCCAAGACTGATAGCAACCCTTTTAAAATAACGCTGATAATCGGCAATATGATCTTTTAAAGCCAAATCATAATCCTTTTTTAGTGCATTTTGAAGATATGTGTTTACCCTCTCGCCGGCATTACCGCTTATGTCTTTATAGCTATTGAAATTTGTTGCCATAGAAATGTAAATAGTGGCCATATCGGCATTACTTACATTAAGAGAAGTGTCGGATGCAGAAACGGTGCCTCCTGAAGTTATGATCTTAACCTTTGCCAGGAATTGCACTGCACCTTTAACCCCATCCTGATCGCTTGTTAAACCAGACAGAACAAGTTCATTATCTCCATTCGACCTTACCTTACAGGTTGGTATATTATCCTTGGCTGTTGGCCTGTCCATAGCCGCTGAAAAGTTTATTGACCCGGTTTTATCTGCTGCAATCCGGGCAATAATAACCTGATCGGGAAAAGAAGAAAATATCCTGGTGGTGTAGTTAACACCATTTTGGCTATACCGGGATGTTACAGTTGCATTTTCCAAATCCAGCTCTCTATAGTAGTTGGAATAATTTTCATGTCCGTGGAAGTTAAGTTTAAGATTCCCAACAGTCTGGTAAGCCATTCCATGCGAAGTTTTACTTATAATTTTCTGATTGGCCAAATCCTGGGCTTCTTTGTATTTACCCTCAAAAATTAATTGCCGGATCAATGGCAATGCTTCTTTGGCATCAGAATTATCGTTCCTGTTGGGCTGACCAGCCCATACCGTACTTTCATTCAGCTGGATCACCTCATTGATCGGATCGCCAAATACCATAGCTCCTAAACGGCCATTACCGACGGGAAGGGCTTCAACCCATAGTTTCGCAGGTTGATTGTACCATAAAACCAATTTTTCCCCATCCTGTGCATAAGATACATTTGACGACTGAGAAAAACTCATAATAGCACAAACAGCAAAAAAAAAGTTTTATTCTCATGTTCCTGTTTTATTTAAAAATCAAACTGGCAAATTGATTTAAAAGCTCTTCTCCAGGTAAGCCATTCATGAGCCGTACCCAGCGATTCACTATAGGTATATTTAATACCTTGTTGTCCAGCATAACACGGAAGGCCCCAACAGATCCGGGGAATGGAATGGCTCTTTTGTTCCAAGACCCAGCCAGAATAGTTTTATTTGCTTGTTGAGCGCCTGTCCATCATTGAATTTACCATTCATGAAAGTAGCAGGATCAATTTCGGTGGCATTGGGATAATTGGAAGTTCCGCTGAAAGCTCCGATGTATGAGAATTTGTCAAGATTGTTCATGGTAATCTGAATGGTCTGGTTAGCCCCCATGGAGAGACCGGCCATTGCCCTGTGTTCGCGGTTGGCAATCGTACGGAACTGAGCATCGGTAATGGGAATGACTTCGTTAATCAACACATCTTCGAAAGCAGATAGCCATCCGCTACCCCTTGCCGAAATCCCGGTGGTTTGCTGTGTTTCCTGAGCCGGTTTGGCAGCATAGCCGTTATCCATAACAACAATCATAGGAACAGCCTGTTTGGAGGCAATGAGGTTATCAAGAATCAAACCAGCTTTCCCCTGGACAGACCAGCCTGTTTCATCTTCGCCACTCCCATGCTGAAGATACAATACCGGATAATGTTTAGTGGTATTGCTTTCGTATTCGGCTGGGGTATAGATAAAACACCGGCGCCATGCATTTGTAATTTTTGAGAAATAAAGTTGCTGCCTTATCTGGCCATGGGGGACATCCTTCAAGGCATAAAAATCCTGATCGGGTGCCGGAATTTCAATACCACTCCCCCACCTGCCTGCGCCAAAAAAATAGAGACTGCCCGGATCGGGTACTGAAGCACCATCGATATTGAGTTGGTAATAGTGGAACCCTATATCCTGAGGAGCCGACTCACCAGTCCATACTCCATTTTCATCTTTTGCGAGCTCGTATTTTACACCTCCGATATCAAGCTGAACCTTCAATGCCTGAGGAGCAGAAATGCTAACCCGAACCCGTCCTTCGGAATTTACCTGCGGATATTGTTTCCCGGGCTGATTGACAGAGGATGGTTTAAAATCGTTCCTGACAGCGGGAGCCTGTGCCAGACAGAACTGACCGGCCAGCATTATACCTGCTATGGATATTAAGTGTTTGATTGTCATTCGTTGAATTTATAATAATTACAATATTCGCTATGGAAACCCGCAAAGGATCAACATCTTTTCAGTGTCTATTTAAATAATAGCGGCGCGAGCACATGCAGGCTGCGTCTCCAGGTCAGAAATTCATGAGCTGTCCCTTCGGAAACGAAAGAAACGGCATTCAAACCTGCTCCTTTAAGTGCCTCTGCAGCACTCTTAACGCCATCGGGTCTTTCCTTGCTTCCACAACTTAAAAAAATAAGCTTTACCTTACTAAAAGTCTTTGATTTCCTCAGGTTTATAAAACGCCACCGCTTAAGAGGGCATAGTGCGAAAACACTTCAGGTTTGTTGAGGGTTATCATTTTGGTTTCCATACCACCCATAGACAATCCGGCCATAGCACGATTTGGCTGATCTGCAATGGTTCGGAAGCTTGCATCGATATAGGGTATCAATTCATCCACAAGAACTGTCTGGAAATGCTTAATGTCAAACTCTCTGATTTTACCGAATTTAACTTCATTGGTCATTCCATAGGTCATCACAATAATAAAGGGTTTGGTTTTCCCTTCGGCAATCAGGTTGTCCATAATGAGGTTCGCATGCCCCTGATTGGTCCATGCAGTCTCATCTTCGCCCCAACCATGTTGCAGATAGAGAACAGGATAGCGTTTATTTTGATCCTTATAATAAGCTGGAGGAGTATAAACAAAAGCCCTCCGGGAGGTACCTGTGCTTTTCGATGGGAAAAGAATCTGCTGTACATTTCCATGAGGAACATCTTTCAGTGCATAGAAATCCTGGTCGTGTGCGGGAATTTCGATACCACTCTCCCAACGAACCGAACCATAGAAATTCAAAGCACCCGGATCGTTAAATGTTCCTCCGTCGACAGTTAAGTGATAATAATGAAAACCTTCATCCATAGGGCCTTCTGTGGTGCCCATCCATGTGCTGTCTTTGGTCCTTATGAGCCTGGTACCACCTCTTCCACCTAACCCCAGGCTAACAACCACACTTTGAGCCTCAGGTGCTTCAACACGAAAACGTGCATAACCTTGCGAATTTACCATGGGATACTCTTTCCCGGGTTGGTTTAGCGTTGATGGTTTAAAATCTTCTTTGATGGTTGGCTGGGATGTTTGTGCATAACAATGTGCACCCGATATTACCAACGATAAAATTAACAGGCCAAAATATTTTCTCATGTGTAAAAATTTATTTTAAAAAGTTGGAATGAACTCCTGAATGCTCAACAAAACAAATATCCACGATGTATGAGGGTGTCTAAAAAGTCACAAAATACAATTTAAACACAAAGACACAAAGTATTGATATTATGATGCATTTCTTCGTGTCTATAGTGCCTTTATGTTTAAAATTTAGCTTTTCACACAGCCTTTCCGGATCATGGACATTTAAAGATATTTTTCTAAAATAAGATGAGGTGCAAAACTGATAAAGGCTTCTGCGCCAGCTCTGCCACTCATGTGCAGTTAAAGGAGAAACGTAGAACTGCGTGTTCATACCTGCCTGCTTCAGTGCGTCGGTGTTAGCTTTAGGATCGCCACCGAAGCCGGATCTTCTGTTTTCCAGTTCCCGACTGCCATAGCTTATGAAAACAAGCTTTACTTTTTCCTTAAACCAAGGCTGGCACCTTGAATATCCTCCAAACTAATACTACCTCCGCTAAACATTCCTACATAGGAGAATATATCGGGATTAGCCAGGGTTATAACACGGGTTTGCATTCCTCCCATCGATAAACCTGCCATGGCCCGATGCTGCGGATCGGCAATAGTTCGGTAGCTGGCATCGGTCATAGGAATTATTTCTTCCAGCAAGGTTTTCATAAAACCATCGGCCCAACCTTTTGGTGGCCATTGTGCAGGGCGCTCTCCCTGAGCGGGAGGCCGTGTACCTTCGGGCATCCGCCAAGTACCGTTATCCATTACAATAATAAAGGGTTTTGCCTTCCCTTCCGAAATCAGGTTATCCATGATGAGATTTGCCCTACCCTGACTGGCCCAACCGGTTTCATCTTCACCACCACCATGTTGCAGATAAAGAACCGGGTAACGTTTGTTTACATCTTTATCATATTCAGCCGGAGTGTACACAAAGCACCTACGCATACTGTTATTTATCTTCGAAAAATAAATTACTTCGCGTACCTGTCCATGAGCAACGTTTTTAAGGGCATAAAAATCCTGGTCTTTAGCAGGAATTTCAATACCACTACCCCATCGTCCGGCTCCGAAAAAATACAGGCTGCCCGGATCGGGAACCGATGCTCCGTCGATATTCAGCTGATAATAGTGAAATCCTTCATCCTGAGGGGCAGATTCCCCTGTCCATAGGCCTTTTTCATCTTTCACCAGATCATATTTCACAGCACCAATATCAAGCTGCACAAGTTTTGCTTCCGGAGCCGAAATTTGCACCCTTACTCTACCTTCCGAATTAACCTGGGGAAATAGTTTTCCTGGCTGATTAATGGAGTTTGGTTTGAAATCGTCAGCAACTGGTAATGAGTTACTTTGTGAAAAGCCAAATTGAGCAAATGATATTGCTGTGGCAAATACAAGATTTTA
>JAAUTT010000087.1 GCA_012031335.1 Bacteroidales bacterium
GCGGTTCTTTTCGTATTGACGTGGATAATACATATTCAATAACTCAAAAATATTTTCGCCGAACAAATGTTCTCTGTACCCAATTTTGAATCAATAAAAGGAGTATTTGAGATTATTGATTTTATGCCCCGATATAAAACCGGGGAGAATGATTATTTTACACCAGCAGAAATATATCGCTACATTAGATATATTTCAGGTTCTCCAACCTTTAAAGTAAAATATTGCCCTGTTTTAAACTATGCCAGGGAAGAAGTTGCTCATGTATTAGAAGATAACCACATACGCACGTATTCAAAGAATCGACCAACTGATTGTATTTATTTATATTCAAGTATAAATTCATCATATATTTTAGGTGAGAATGAAATACAACTTTCAAACTCCCAGTTTTTATTGTTATCATATAACCAAAAGCTAATAGACATTGATATTGACCGGGTTTATCTGGAATACCAGCGAACCAAAGTTTATTGGCTTAACTGGACAAATCGCTCCAAGAAGTACGAAAATATACTGAAGAAATAATCAGGAGTCTTTTGGTATTAAAAATAATGACGTATCAAGCATCCGGGGCAGTTCTGGCAGCTCTCACAACCAGCATTCCCGAAACAATTGGCGAAGTGCGTAATTGGGATTACCGGTTTTGTTGGCTGCGTGATGCTTCTATGTCAATTGATACATTGCTAAAAATGGGACATTTTAGTGCTGCTCAGCGGTTCCTGAATTTCATTAAAGGCATTCTTAAATCAAAGGACGATTCGTTTCAAATAATGTATGGCATCAGGGGCGAAAGGGAACTAACCGAAATAGATTTGCCACATCTTGCCGGATATGAAAATTCCAAACCTGTGAGAATAGGGAACGCTGCTTATCATCAACGCCAAAACGATGTATTCGGATATATGTTAAATGTGATTTATCAATATTATCAGTTTTTTCCGGGAACATTGGATGAGATTGAAGATATGTGGGAAATAGTGCGGAATATTATTCGTACCGTTTCTACTCAATGGGAAAAGCCAGACAAAGGTATTTGGGAAATCCGTAACGAAGAAAAGCACTTTGTTTTCTCTAAAGTGATGAGTTGGGTTGCAATGGACAGGGCAACAAAAATTGCTGTCCTTTTAAATAAAAATTACTATGCTGAATCCTGGAGCAGCATAGCAAACGACATCAAGGAAGATATAATTAACAAGGGCTGGAACAAAGAGCTTCAGACGTTTACCCAGACATATTGCAATTCGCATGTTGATGCTTCTTTACTTCTAATGGCAGAGTATGGATTTTTACAACCAACCGACCCAATGTTTAAAAAAACTGTCTTGGCAGTAAAGAAAGCACTTTACCACAAAGGGTTGATGTATAGATATGTAAATGACGATGATTTTGGAAGGCCAACATCTTCCTTTACTATATGTACTTTTTGGTTAATTCAATCATTATATGCAATTGGAATGAAAGATGAAGCAAAAGACATATTTGACAATTTGTTAACATGCAGTAACCATTTGGGGCTTTTTAGTGAAGATATAGACTTTAAAACAAACCGTTTGCTGGGAAATTTTCCTCAGGCTTATTCGCATTTGGCATTAATTAATACTGCAACTCTATTTTCTAATGAAAAATTTATTTCTAAATTTATTAAGCCATAAAATACTGAGATGGATAGACCTCTGCTTTCAAAATTTATAATTTGTGTAACAGCTATAATATTAATAGCACTGGGGATATTATTTACCCAATTAAACATACCTTTTTCTATATCGTTTTTTATTCCCATAGTATTTTTGCAATCCAACGAAAAGTGCGTTTATGGCATATTTTATTCCTTTCAGCTTTGGCATCCATCGCATGGTTTTTAGCCTATTACTTTTCGGCAGACAATATTATAAACCTAACTTTAATCCTTAACACTTTGCTTCGTTTTGGTATTTATCTTTCTGTCTCTTATTTGTTCATGTTATTGAATAGTCAACGAAATGAGCTGAATGAAAAAAATAAAGAGCTATTAGAGCTTAATAATGAAAAGAATACCATGCTGGGTATAGCAGCCCACGATATCAGGAATTCGATAGGGGCAATGAATTCATTTAGCGGAATATTATTAGAAAAACTAGGTTCAAAGCCAAATCTTGAAAAGGAAATCCAAATTGCAAATATATTAAATGAATCGAGTGAACATCTTTTAAACCTGGTCACTAATTTGCTTGATTTATCAAAGGTTCAATCAGGTAAAATCAAATTGAATAAAAAACTTACTGATTATAATTCCTTTATAGAAAACAGGAAAACCCTCCTTCAGATTATTGCCCAGAAAAAAGATATACAACTACTGTTTCTTAAAAACCCAATAATTAGTAGTGTAGATTTCGACCCGGTTTACTTATCCGAAGTAATTGACAATTTAATAACCAATGCAATAAAATATTCTGAACCAAATACAGAGATACATATTGAATTGCTAATACAAGACAATTGGATTTTAACCAAGGTCATAGATTCGGGACCCGGCATTAAAGATTCGGAAATTGAAGGAATTTTTAAGCCTTTTTCTAAAACAAGTAATAAACCTTCGTTGGGAAAAAAAAGTACCGGTTTGGGCCTGGCTATTGCCCGGAAGGTAGTGAGCCTACATGGCGGTGAAATTGGGGTGATTAGCAAATACGGAGAAGGTTCGACTTTTTATTTTACTTTACCACTTTAACAAGGAGTCAAATTTTTAACAAGTATTTTCCACTCTTATTTTGGCAAATGATTCTGGATAGGAACTGCATACGAAATCAATAATCTTTTCCCGTACAAACGTTCTTAAATCCCAGTTTTTGGAAGCATCCGGGCTACTTAACAGCACTCGCACCTCCTTATGGAATTCCGTAGTATTGGTAACCTGAACATTCAAAACCCGCTTGTCCCAATCTGTATTGCCTTCGAGCATGGCAGGAAGTATTTCTCTTAAACTATCCACCGGAAAACTATAATCTACATACAAAAATATGGAACCGATAATATCCGCATTTGACCTTGTCCAGTTTTGAAAAGGCTTTTCAAGAAAATAGTTTACAGGTAACACTAAGCGTCTTTCGTCCCATATTTTAACAACTACATACGTTAATGTAATTTCTTCAATTCTGCCCCATTCCCCTTCAACAATTACAACATCGTCCAATCGTATGGGTTGGGTAATTGCTATCTGAATACCTGCTAAAATCATCCCCAGGCTTTTTTGAGCTGCAAAACCTACAATAATTCCAAAAATCCCGGCCGATGTTAAAAGACTCAAGCCAATTGTCCTTGCCTGGCTAAACGTCAATAAACTTACAGAAATAGCCACTATTACAATTATAGTATTAGCTATCCTTGAAAAACTTTTTATTTGGGTTAGACTTTTACGGGCATTTAAATTGTCTTTTTGGTTTATGTCAAGTTTGTTTTGAAGATAGTATGTGCCAGCTTTAATGAATTTTGATAATATCCAGGCTACAGTTATAATAAGAAAAATATCGTTTACATGCGTAATCGCTCCCGAAAAGGAAAATTTGTCAAGCGAAACAATAGAAAAAACTTTAAATAATAGCCAGAATACCAGCCATAAAGCAGGTATTCTGAATAGTTCCAGAATAAAATCGTCTAATTTTCCGGGAGTTTTTGCTACATGCTTTTTTAACCTTTTGAAAATATATCTCGAAACAATGTAGATAGTTAAAAATAACAGTACAAAGGCAACCAGAGCTATCATAATTCTGTATACATCAGAGTGTTTTACTATTTCATCCATATTTATAAGCTTTGCAGGTTAAAATTATTCAGAAAGGTTATATAAAATGACACAGACTCGGCAGGAGATTTTAAACTATACCTTGCCAGGTCTGAATATGAGCCAACTTTAACTGTTATTGCGCTGTCGGGTAATGAATGGAACATATCTTCGTCAGTTATATCATCACCCATTGCCAGGATGAAACCATAGTCCTGATTTTTTAAAAGGCGAAGGACTTCTTTACCCTTATTTATGCCAGGGTCTTTAATCTCAACCACTTTATTCCCTTTCATTATTTGAAGGTTTTTTCGTGAACAGGGAACCATTAAAGCATCAATTAATTGTTTTTCACGCAATTCGGCTAACCACCTGTCGCAGCTTCTATAATGCCAAACAATGGCTGTTTTTTTAATTTCAATATGCGAGCCTGGTGTTTTTTCTGTGATGTATTCGAGAATATCTGTAACTTCCTGGTCAATGTTCAGTTTTTCTCTTACATTTTCATGCCAAATACCATCTTCTTTATAAAATGCCCCATGTTCGGCTGCCAAAAAAACGTTTAAATGTCCGAACCACTTATCAAGGGTCTCCGGGTCGCGCCCGCTGTTTATTACAATTTTATTCCCGGTTATATTCGATAGTTTTTCGAGAACATTCAATAAATTACTTCCAGGTACAGAAAGTTTGGGGTCTTTAACCAAAGGAACCAATGTTCCGTCATAATCAAGTACAATTAATCGTTTTGTCGCTTTATGATATTTATTTCGTATTTCTAATATTGCTTTTTCATTCAATTGTTTGCCTAATACGATTTGTCTTTTTTGTACAATTTTCCCCAGTTCAATTATAAAATCGCTCGTCCATTTATTTATATCCTGTTTTGAAACAATTTGCTGCATACGCCTTAATCGCTCTATTTTTTCATCCTTTGGCATTTTTATAGCTTCAACCAAAGCGTTCTCAATTTCATCAATATTATTAGGATTAATAATAATCGCATCTTTCAATTCAGTGGCTGCCCCTGCCATCTCACTTAAAATAAGTACACCCGGATTATCCCTTTTTACTGCCACATATTCTTTTGCAACCAGGTTCATGCCATCCCTAAGCGGTGTTACAAGGCCAATATCGGCAATATGGTAGAGCGACATTAATTCATCAAAAGGGAAGCTCCTGTAAAAATAATAAACCGGCCTCCAATTTAGGGTTGAGTATTTCCCGTTAATTCCCCCAATTGTCTCATCAATTTTGGCTTTTAGGTCGGCATATCGGTCAACTGTATCTCTCGAAGGTACTACAACCATTACTAATGACACTTTTGCCCTGTATTCAGGATGGTTTTCGAGTAAGCTTTCAAATCCTTTTAGCCGATGCAAAATGCCCTTGCTATAATCCAAACGGTCAACAGAAAGAACCAACTCATGTTGTCCAAACTGATCCTTAAATCGGCTGCAATTTTTTGTACATTTTCATTCAGTGATACCTCAAAATGTTGTTGATAATTGATTCCCATCGGAAAAGAATCTATATGTACCATACGGTTATTAAATTGGATTTCATCCAAATGGGATTCAAATCCGAGTACCCTATATGCTGCACTAATGAAATGTCTCATATAATCTGGAGTATGAAAACCAACTAAATCTGCGCCCAACAACCCTTTAAGAATTTCAGCCCTCTCTGGCAGCACACGGAACAATTCATACGAAGGGAACGGGATATGGTGAAATAACCGATACCAATGTCAGGGAATTGCTCCCGTAACATGCCAGGCAATAGCATTAACTGATAATCCTGCACCCAAACAATGTCGCCAGGTTTTATTATTTTAGATGCTTCTGCACAAAAAAGCCGGTTTACTTCCTTATAACTGTCCCAAAAGCGCTTATTGTATGAAATATAGGCATAAAAGTAATGACATAACGGCCAGATGGTGCTATTACTATACCCTTCATAAAATTCCTGAATTTGCTCAGGAGAAAGATATACAGGATGCAATTTGTTTATATTTAATTCTTTGGCAATTGAATCCTTTTCATCATTATTTCCGGGTATAAACCAGGCCAGCCTATCCAATGGATTTCGTCGTTGGTTTGTAATGAACTCAAACCTGTTGCTAAACCTCCTTCACTTCGGACAAAATTATATTCTTCCCCCTCTTTTTTTGCTTTTACCGGTAATCTATTCGAAATAATAATAATTCTCATAATACTCAATTTTAAGGTGATAACAATATTTCAGGTACAAATTTACTTCAATTTAAAACGGAAACCTTAACTACTAATGATATGTACCATTTCCAAAACGAAAAATGCCATTTAAGGTTAAAATAGATGATGTATCTTTGTGGTACAATTCAATCAAAAATATTTTTATTATGGCTAATAATTATAATATTACAGGAGCTAATGAATCTTTTACAGATTTTAGAATATTTAATATCAGTAATATAGATTTGAATAAAAATATTATTGCTAAAGGGAAATGGCACACTTTATTATACATTACCGGAGGGGATGGAGTGTTAAAGATCGACTTCGATGAGCATATTGCTTTGAAAAACAAAATTTTCTATATTGAAAAGTATAGAAAAACAAATTGGATTAAGCTAAATTCCATCGAGGGTATAATGGTACAATTCACCGATGCGTTTTATAATCTTATTTATACTGGCAATCCTAAAATTAAGAGCGACCAGACTCTTTTAGGAGACTTCCCTCCGTTTGTAAAACTTGAACCTGATGAAGAATCTGAATGGATTGGTCTTATGAATATAATAAGGAAAGAATATATAAGGCTGGGTGAAAATTCTAAAGAGGTAATCTGTTTAAGTTTAAAAATATTAATGATGTTTTTTCGACGTAAGGCATTTATTAAAGGGAAGTTGATGATAACCGACAGGAAAAAACAATTGTTAAACGAATTCCGAAAGGCTCTGAATAATAAGTTCTCTGAATTAAAAACCTCAAAAGAATTTGCCCAATTATTAAATATCTCTCCCAACTATCTCAATGCTATTTGTAAGGATATTTATAATAAAACAGTAAGTGAAATAATTCAGGAACGAATTATGTTAGAAGCTAAACGGTTGTTGTCGCATACCGGATTAAGCGTATCGGAAATATCCTATAAACTCGGATTTAAAGATAACTCCTATTTTGGAAGGTACTTCAAAAAAGCAACAGGACTACCTCCTGAGAAATTCAGGGTAATAAATTATAAAGTAAAAAATGTTTAACTTAAAATATACGATCATGAAAACACAAATAAATTCAATTTTAATTCCTACCGATTTTCAGTTTTATCAGAAAGTGCATTGAAAGTTGGTATTGCTATTGCAAGAAGACAGAAGGCGGAAATTACGTTATTACATGTTGTAGATAGGTTTACTTATTTGCAGCCTACAGAGGTTTTTCTACCTGATTTCAGGTTAACACCTGACCTGATTTTGACAATGGAAGACCGCCTTAAAGAATTGGCAAACAAAATACAATTGGATACAGGAATTAAGACAACAGGGATAGTATTAGACGGACAACCTGCTGATAGGATTTGCCGGTTTGCCCACGAAGAAAAAATTAGCCTGATAGTAATGGGAACTCATGGTACTTCCGGCATACGTGAGTTTTTTATTGGCTCTGAAGCTTTTCGGGTTGTTAAGAATGCCACTTGCCCTGTTTTAACCGTTCCGGGAGAGTGGGATAAAACTGACTTTGAAAAAGTTCTTTTGCCGATTAGGCTTATGCCAGGGGCAATAGAAAAATATTTCTTTTCTCGTCCAATAATTGAGAAGAACAATTCGGAAACCTTCCTTCTTGGACTAACAGATAAGAAAAAACCTGCCGAGATTAAAGACCTGGCCGTTTTATTAGACATGTTAAAAATTCAGTTAAGAAGCGATAATGTTGAATTTCAATCAGCTTTTAGTCCCTGCGATGATTTTCCGGCAAAAGTTATTAGTGTAGCAAAAGATTTTGAAGCAGACCTCATTGTACTTACTGCAAATCTTGATTACGATTTAAAGCCTACTTTGTTGGTCCATTCGCCCAGCAGGTAATAAACCATTCAAAATTACCTGTTTTAAGCATTAAACCTGCTAATAATTTAGTTGAACCGCAGGCTCAACAAGACCTTGCGCAAAATTGGGGAAAATCCATATCCTTCAGGATATAATTTAAATTGGCTTTGTTGAATTTAAACTAAAAATCTAATATTATGAATAATATAACATTTCAATCAGTACATTTTAAAGCAAGTGAGCAACTTGAAGGTTTTGTAAACGAAAAGGTTTCTAAACTATTCGATCAGGATGAATCCATCATTAGGGCAGACGTAACCCTATTTGAAGGAGCTTCCGGTAATCCCAATAATCAATTCTGTGAAATCCAGCTATCTGTTTCCGGAGAGAACCACTTTGTGAAGAAGAATACAGACTCATACGAAAAATCTATTTTAGAGGCAGTTGAAGCTTTGCAGAAAGTTTTAAGACGGAAGAAAACCAAAGAAATAGGCAAACGAAGAAAGCTTTAGCTAAAATATTTCAGATAGGAGGTTAGGTAGGTATAAGATATCTCCATAATTGGAAAATTAATAATTTAATTGGTTTGAATAATGACATTGTTGATTAGGGTATTTGTCCTAAATTTATAAAAATCTTACAAGTATCATTTTCCTGACTTTTGGGATGTTTTCAGCGTAATACTGACAATGAAAATATTTCTCTACTAAATTCAAGATGTAAATACAACTTTTAAATTTTATTGATATGAAATCACAAATAAATACAATTCTAATCCCTACTGATTTTTCTGAACCATCGGAAAGTGCATTGAAAGTTGGCTTGTCCATCGCAAGAAGACAAAAGTCCAATGTAATACTGCTGCATGTTTTAGATCAATTTGCATATATGCCGCCGGCAGAAGTCTTTTTACCTGATTTTCCATTAAAGAAAGACATTGAATCAACTATAAAAAAAAAGCTGGAAGATATATCCGTAAAAATTCAAAAAGAAACTGGTATTAAAATTATCGGTAAAATTTTGGACGGTATTCCTTCGGTTGGTATTTGTCAATTTGCTTTTGACGAAAAGATCAGCTTAATTGTAATGGGAACTCATGGTACATCAGGGTTACGAGAATTTTTTATTGGTTCAGAAGCCTTCAGGGTTGTAAAAAATGCCACCTGTCCTGTATTAACAGTACCGGGGAATTGGGATAAACCAGAATTTAATAAAGTTCTATTCCCAATAAGGCTTAAACCTGGAGCAATAGATAAATATTTTTATGCAAGGCCGATTATTGAAAAAAATAACTCGGAAATAGTTTTGCTGGGGCTCTCTGACAAAGGCAAACCAAACGATTTAAAGGAAGTCACATCATTAATGGACAAGCTTAAGCTGCAATTGCATTATGATAATGTTTTATTTAAACCACTTCTCATCCCTTGTGATGACTTTCCATCAAAAGCTATAGAAATAGCTAAAGAACAGGAAGTGGATTTAATTATTCTCACAGCCAATCTTGATTACGATTTCAAGGCTTACTTTATCGGACCATTTGCACAACAGGTAATAAATCATTCCAACCTACCTGTGCTAAATATAAAACCTCCAATTGATAGGTCTGAAAAATTTAAATATATAGAACTTGCAGCAAAATGGGGAGGAGGAATCAAGTTCGCAGAATTCGGAGGCCAATCGCATTAAATTGTCTTTTACGAATATTACAAACAAGAAAATAATAAATTTCACAAATCTTTAATAAATGAAAGGGAAATCAAATGAATTACTTATACATTATCATTCCGCTAGTTATATTATTCCTTTGGGGAATAAGAATTGTGCGACCAACTCAACGGGGATTAATTGAACGGCTTGGCAAGTACCGTAAATTAGCCAGTCCGGGGTTTCATTGGATTATTCCAATTATCGACCGGTTATTTATGGTTAATGTAACTGAACAGATGGTGGATGCTGAGCCTCAGGAAATAATCACGAACGACAATCTTAATGCAACTGTCGATGCTCAGGTTTACTTTAGGGTAAAATCTGACGAAGAAAGTGTTAAAGGTTCAATCTACAATGTGAATAACTACAGATTGCAAATTGTAAACCTTGCACGCACAACCTTACGTAATATTATTGGTACGCTTACACTTAAATCTGCTAATAGCGAACGTGGTAAAATAAATAGCGAACTTTATAAAACCCTGCACATCGAAACTCAGACATGGGGTATTGAAATTGTTCGCACAGAGTTGAAACAGATTGATCCGCCCAGGGATGTGCAGGAAACCATGAATAAAGTGGTAAAAGCCGAAAACGAAAAAATAGCAGCAATAGATTCCGCCACAGCTGCTGAAACTGTTGCCGATGGTATAAAAAGGGGGGCAAGATTAAAGAAG
>JAAUTT010000088.1 GCA_012031335.1 Bacteroidales bacterium
TGATACGACATGATTACTTCGCCTGTATTTAGTTGACGGATATAGGGCGCTCCGGCATATTTATCGGGAGGAATGACACCTTCCCCGGCAAATGAATAGCTTCTCCGTTTATCCTGGCCGGTGATGCTGTTTTGCTGGCCGGTAGCCGCATGCAGTATCACCGGTTTAAAGGTGGTACCTTCCATCCCGTTGTCTTCTATGGCAACAAGGAGATCCCGCTTATTCCGCAGGAGAAGTGGTACCGGCATGCCATCGCGATGTCCTTTCCGGAAGCTTACCGTTTCTCCTGCCGACCAGGAATGGCCGCCATCGGCCGACCGGAAACGGGTGATCTCCTGCTCATCCGAATGCACATAGGGACCTTCGTTGGCAATGAAAAGCTGTATCTCACCTGAGGGTAACTGCACCTGCGATGGCTCCCAGCATCCATTCTTAAATGCATATCCTGCCCGGTATACTTCTGTCTCGTCGTTCCACGTCAAGCCTTTATCAGTACTGTGCTTAACATGTATGGAGAATTTTTTTGGCGGTGTCGGTATTATCTGCAGGCGGACGCAGATTATACGACACAAGCAGCGTACCGTCTATTTTCTCAAGGATTTCAGGGACACAACGCGACACCATGCTCTCAGCGGCTGCTATGATAAGTGGTGGACTCCAGCTCTCTTCATCACCATGACGGCGTATGCATTCGATGTTACCATCCGACTCATACACGCACAAAAGGGTAGAGTCCTGCAGCCTGATCATCCGGGCATAGCCGGCATAGGCAGCGTCTTCACGGCTTAAACGTGTGAGGCTGGAGGGATCCCAGGCTACAAACACACCATTACATCTTTATTGTCGGCACTATGATTACCTGTATGGTTACAGGATATAATAACGACAAGCATAAAAAGCATTACTGTAAAATTGCGCATATCATGGTGTATTCGGGGGTTCAACTTTATATATCTTTCTCAGGACGGACTGCTCTCCTGAGGGTCTTTTCATCGGTATCCCGGCTGGTAAGGGTGTGCCAAAATCGGGACTGCCGTCGGTTTCCATCTAAAGGGCTGTGCGCGTACATCCCGCTCCCAGCCAGGTGTCTCCGACTTTTTTAGCGTGGTATATTATCCAGTGTTCTTTTTTGTCGGGCGATAGCGTAAAGCTTGCATGTCCTGTTCCAAGTACCTGGTTTGTTCCCTGAAATACCGGACCGCTTTTGATCCAGTTAGCCCGCACCAGGACACTTGAATCGGGATGAACAAGCCGCAGCTGACCCAGTCGGTATTCCTTCAGCCACGATTCGCGGCACGAATATACGATGAAAATATTGCTGTCGTTTTTCAGTATCTCAGGACCTTCATTCAGGTCCAGCGGACCGCCCGTTTCCCAGCTCTCCTCAGGCCTGGAGAGCAATACCCTGGGTCCCGAAATGGTATAGGGGTTGCTCATGGGGGCGATATATAGTTGTTGTGAGGTTTTGTCGGTTGTCGCAGGCTTATCCCATCCCGACCATACGGCATACAGCTTGTTTTTATGCTGAAGGATGGTGACGTCGATAGCCCATACATTGGTTTGAGGATTCATGGGGTCGTCTCCTGTCTGCAGCATGCCAAGGTCGGTGTATTCGCCCTGAGGATCATCGGTCCTGGACTCCAGCACACCCGATTTCTGCCAGGTAAAGGGTGGTCCTTCGTAACCTGCTGCGTAATAAATGTAATATTTCCCATGGATGTAGTGGAGTTCGGGTGCCCATATATTTTTCCGGTTCCAACCGGTATCAGGACTGCTCCATACTTTTTTTGACTCGCCCTTTTGGGTCAGCAGCCGTGATTTGGATATTTCAATACCTTGATGGGTATTGGCACACCAGTAATAAAAGCTGTCTTTTTGCAATACCCAGGGATCGGCGCCGTCGAAGATGGGATTGGTAAAATAGGCATGGGTGAGTGGCACAATCCGGCTGGTATCAATTACGAGCTCCGGTGCTTTTGCTTTTTTCCGCTTCTCAAAATCAACTTTCTGAATCAGCACCCTGCGGGGATGTACACTATGTTTGCTGTAATGTGCATGATAAACCATCAGGAGATTTCCTTCCCTGTCCCTAAAAAAGGAACAATGTCCGGTGCCACTGAGGGTATCGGGCGATTGCATCACCGGGTTTTTGTCGTATTTGGTCCAGGGTCCGTGCGGACTTCGGGAGGTGGCATAACCGATGCCATAATCCTGACTGGCATAATGGTTGGCCGAATAGACCATATAATATGTTTTCTTTTTCTTCAGGATAAAGGGACCTTCATTTACAACACCCACAGGTTCTTTGGTGCTGAATTCCCATGGCTGGGAGCGGCCAAAGCATTCTTTAACGGTTTCGGGTTTTATGGAAAGAAGATCGTTGTTCATCTCACACATCCATATTACATTGCCATTGCTGAATGCGACATAGTAGAG
This sequence comes from Bacteroidales bacterium, assembly GCA_012031335.1. Next base: position 2,437 of record JAAUTT010000088.1, read on the forward strand.
GTACTTTTTACCATCCCCGTCGATAAAAAGATGGGTGTCGATAGCTTTGGTACTGATAAGCGGAACCTGTTTTTCCTGGGTAAACGGGCCAAGGGGACTGCTGCTCACGGCCACCGCAATATGCTCTTCGGCACTGTAAAACATATAATATTTCCCCTGATGTTTATACACCTCAGGAGCCCAGAACCATTTTTCACCGAAAACATCGTTCCTGTGCAGGGCCAGTCCGTCGGTGGCACCCACCGGACCATCCCAGTGGATAAGATCCTTCGATGTAAATACCTCTATACCTTCATCCGAAGTCGTTCCATAGAGATAATAGGTATCTCCCTCACTGAAGATAAAAGGATCACCCATCTGAACATTGTACAGGGGAACCTCTCCTATTTGAGTCTTTTGAATTTTCTTTCACCAGAAAGCGAAATTCCCGGATTTTGAAAAGCCGTAAAAACCGTAAAAGAAATAATAACTAAAAATGTAAAGGCATGTTTGTGTTGTTTCATTTGTTAATATTTATTTTTAATTCCCTGCGAAACTTACAACGATAACCAAAATATCATCAATACCCTCGTCATGGTGAGCGAAGCGAAGCAACCTGTCAATTGTTACCCCGATACAACAATCATTATCCTCTTAAATGATAGATTGCTTCGTTCCTCGCAATGACGATAACCCTGTCATCCTTTAACGCGTCATTGCGAGCGCAGCGAAGCAATCTGTCCCTTTTACCCCAGCGTACCATTACCGTCATTGCGAGGAGGAACGACGAAGCAATCTGTAAGTTTTTTACGAAAAGCACTATATAACCCCCCACCAGCTATAGCCCCTTTTCAAGGGGTTGGGGTTTCATCATTCATCCCTCTCAATATACTTGCACACATAAAATAATTGTTTATCTTTGCACCCTCATTGAAAAAATATTATAAATCATTAATTAAAAGAGTATGCCTGTAAAAATTCGTTTAGCAAGCATGGTAAAAAAGGATTTGCCTTATACCACATTGTTGCTGCCGATAGCAGGGCGCCACGGGATGGCCGCTACATCGAGCGTTTGGGCGTTTATAACCCAAACACACACCCAGCCACTGTTGAATTAAATTTCGACAAGGCGCTCGATTGGCTGCAAAAGGGCGCTCAACCTAGCGACACATGCCGTTCAATCCTTTCGGAAAAAGGAGTTATGTTAAAAAAGCATTTACTGGAAGGTGTTCAAAAAAAATGCTTTTACCATGGAAGTAGCTGAACAGAAGTTCGAAAGCTGGGTAAAAGAAAAAGAAGCCAGAATTATTGCTGAGAAAGAACAACTGAAACAGTCGAAAGAAACTGCCAGAAAAAAACGTCTCGAAGCTGAAGCAAAAGTGAAAGAAGCAAGAGCTCAGGCTGTTGCCAAGAAGCTCGCTGCCGCCGCTGTGGCTCCTGTAGAAGAAACTGAGTCTTCAACAGAAGAAGCTCCTGCCGAAAACGCATAGTTTAGTAATACAAGGAAGATATTCCTTAATGATTTTCTTTGTATAGTAACGAAATCCGATTGCAAACTCCGTAGGGAACCCTCACCAAACCTCACGGTTACAAGGGACAAATGGTTCTTATAGCAGAAGGTAAATTGCCGGAAGAATTTGAAAATCTGGAATCAGTATTCGTTGAAATAGACGGATTACTGGTTCCTTTTTTTGGAGGATGTGAACCAGTCGTACGACGATTCTGCCATCATCCTGTTTGAAGAATACAACAATGTCGACCTTATTAAAGAATTGCTCCACTGTAAGGTTTATGCCCCTCTCAGGATGTTCAGGAGAAAAAGAGGACGCTCAACCGATATTTACGACCTGAAAGGTTACCTGGTAATCGACATCCAACATGGTGAACTGGGTCCTGTGGAAGAAATACTCGACTACAACCAGAATGTATTATTACGCATCCTTAAAGGGAAAAAAGAGATCCTGATTCCCGCCCAGGAACCGCTTATTGAGAAAATTGACTCCCAAACCAAAACCATCTATATCAATACCCCCGAGGGTTTGATTGACATGTACCTCGAATAAAAGCAGCTTTTATATTGCCATGTCTTATGTACTTACTTCTATTTAGTATTATCCTAAATTGACCCTACCACAGGGAAATGGGATATAATGGGTTGATGACAGAAATAAAGCAGCATTGTCATTAAAATTTTGCCTATACTTCTATTCAGTGCATGGCGAAGCCTTAAAAACTAATTCCTTGCTGGCGGCGGTCCGTTCAAGCGGACTCGAGGAACGAGAGGGAGCGCGTTTTCCGCCGTCAAAGAGTTTTTTGGTTACTTTTTTGCTCCCAAAAAAGTGACAAATGGCTGTTTAAGGCTTAAATGTTTGATACTAAATAAGAGACAGTTGTGTAAATCTGTAATTGGTAGCGTAGCGAAGAATTTAAATATTTTTACCGAACAATAGAATAAAAAAAACAATTGTATGAATAGTTCCGAACCGGTAACACCTCATATTTATGTAGTTTCGGGAGGAAAGGGCCTTGCCGGCGATGCTGTTGTAAAATCGCTTCTGGTTCAATATCCCAACCACCGCATTCCTGTAACCATTGTACCCGATATCCTTACCGAAGCCGGAGCCCAAAACACCGTAAACGAAGCGCGGATCAACAATGGCGTTATCGTGCATACCATGGTCGACAGGCATATGCGCAACACCATGAATAAATACTGCACGGAAATGAATGTTCCCTCGTTCGACCTGATGGGAGATTTATCCGATTATCTGAGTGATAAACTGCAGACCGAACCTATCAACCAGCCGGGCTTGTTCCGCAAACTTAACCAGGAATATTTCGACAGGATAAAAGCCATTGAATTTACGCTGAATACCGACGATGGCATGAATCCCGACAGGTTATACCATTCGGATATAGTTCTCACGGGCATTTCGCGGACAGGTAAAACACCCCTGAGTATATACCTGGCTATGTTTGGCTGGAAAGTTGCCAATATCCCGCTTGTCAACAAAATTCCACCCCCCGAAGAACTATACAAGGTTGATCCCAGACGGGTTTTCGGTCTTACCATATCGATGAACACCCTTATTGAACAACGCAGGCGCAGGGTAGCCAATATGGGAAATTTCGATCACAGATCGTATCTCGACCCTTCCGAAATTATCATTGAGCTGGAGTATTCATCCAAAATATTCAGGAGAGGAGGTTTTACCACGGTTGATGTAACCAATAAGCCCATTGAGTCGAGCGCCAACGAGATAGTAAAACTGATAAATGAACGATTCGATTTGATGGAAAAGAAAAATAGATCAAGGATTTAAAAAAGTCCCGGCTCTTTTTGAACCGGGACTTTTTCTATTTATGATCCGGCAACTTTTTCGAGTCGTTTCATAATGGAGAAGATAAATGCAGCCGACAGCAAACAACAAACGATAAAAATACCCCAAAGCTGCCATAACTCTATCCTGTTCCAGAAATAGCTTCCGATAAAAAGCAGTTTATTACCAAGGGCTGTTGCGAGCAGCCATCCGCCCTGCATTAACCCCTGAAAACGCGGAGGAGCCACTTTCGAAACAAACGATAATCCCATAGGACTGAGGAATAATTCGGCAATGGTTAATATAAGATAACTATTAATAAGCCAGTAAGGCGAAACCCTCGAAGAATCGGGAACCGGGGCACCATTAAGGTCGAAGGCGAAATCAGGTCGAACGATGGAAACATAACGAGCAGAAAACCCACTGCGGCAATAATCATCCCGAAACCTATCTTTTTAGGAGTTGAAGGTTCCATATTGCGTTTCTTCAGCCAGGCAAAAATACCCATGACCACAAAAGTTAAGGAAACTATAAACAATGGATTGAAGGACTGAAAAACTTCGGGAGCGATGGAATTCTGAGCACTATTCAAACTAAAGAAATAATAGGAAACGCCGCCACCAACAAGAAACATCCCGGCACCAATAGCCCTTGTTACTGCTTTGTTATTTTGCCTATCAGAAGCACGATACCGGCAATAGTACCGATTACAGCCAGAATAGACCACAGGGAGAAAATAAGGTTTGTAAACGGCCCTACCTGTTTAACGGTGTAATCCCTGGCGAAAAAGGTAAGCGTTAAACCATTCTGATGGAACGACATCCAGAAAAAGATAACAACAAGGAAAACAAGTCCAAGAGCAATAATCCTTGGTTTTTCTTCCGACCATGGCATTTTCACTTCAGCAGCTCTTGCAGCAGCCTGAGCTTTACCATGTTTATCGGGAAGCATGCGGTTAAAGAATATATAAACCAATAAAGAAATAACCATAGCACCGGCTGCAATGCCGAAAGCATAATTATAACCTTTGGAGAAAACTTCGAGATAATCGGTAGCAAATTTACTGATATCGGTAACAGTACCATTCAGGCTTACTGAGTTGGCGAGAGCCGTAAAGGACTCTGTATCTTTCAGTGTACCATTTAAAACCTGATGACATTGCGCTGGTAAACTGGCATCGTGAAGAAATCCATTGGTCTTCAGCATCCAGTTACGTATTCCGGTAGCTGCAAAAGGTGCCAGAAAGGCTCCCACATTGATCCCCATATAAAAATCATAAAAGCAGAGTCGCGCAGCGATGAGTATTTTGGATCGTCGTACATTTGTCCGACAACAGCCTGCAGGTTACCCTTTAAAAAGTCCGTTACCCAAAGCGATGGTAAACAACCCTGTCACAGTAATGGTAAGAGATAACCCCGGAACGGCCATAATGATGTAACCGGCAAACATAATAACAATACCAACCATGATAACCGTTTTATACCGTTTGGTAAAATCGGCCAAAAGACCACCCACCAGAGCCAGGGCATAAATACTGAAATAGAACCAGCTGTATATACTTCCTGCCTTTTCTTCGCTTAAGCCATACTTGGCCTGAAGAAATAATACAAGGATAGCCATCATGGTATAAAAACCAAATCTTTCGCCCATATTGGCAAAAATGCAACTAGTAGTCCTCTCGGGTGTTCTTTAAACATAAGCTAAGTTTTAACGATTTCGGACAAATATAAAAATCTTTTTATTGGTTGTAATCCCTGCAAAAATGTTATTAAAACTTTTTTAGCAACTATGGAGTATGTCAATCCAAGAGAACTTAGCCCGGTAACTATTATTTTTGTAGTATAAAATCCTCTTAAAAACTTAACACGCATAAATATTAATCTAAATTCTGCATGTAATTTACATGCAGTTCTTCGTTTTAAATATATTTGCATGTTAAGCGTATTTGTAACGTTTGTAATTAACCCATGAAGATTTTAGCGTCAAATCAGATTCATGAAGTAGACAGGTATACCATTATACACGAACCCATTTCGTCGGGCGATCTGATGGAAAGAGCTGCCACTGCATGCTACGGGTGGATAACCACACGTTATCCGGACAAAACGATGGTAAAGATTTTTATAGGTCCGGGCAATAATGGCGGAGACGGGCTTGCTATTGCTTATCTTTTGCTTCAGGCCGGATATCAGGTGCATACCTATGTATTGTTCCCTCAGAATAAATTTTCGCAGGATGCCTTGCAGAAATTCCAGCGATTGATGGAAGGTTATGAGAACACCGTTTTCCTGATCAAGGAACCCTATATTCCTGTTATCTCGCCGGGTGATCTGGTTATCGATGCTTTGTTTGGCACCGGACTCACCCGTCCCCTTTCGGGATATCCGTCTCATCTTATCAACCAGATAAATAAAAGTGGCGCTCAGATTATAGCCATCGATGTTCCGTCGGGACTATTTTGCGATACGAATGAAGGTAATAACCGCGACACCATCATCAAAGCCCACCATACCCTGACATTCGGTATGCCGAAACTTGCCTTTATGTTCGCCGAAAACTATGTTTATTCGGGAGAACTGCATATACTGGATATAAAATTACATCCAGCAGGTATCGAGGAACAGGAAACACGAAACTTTTATCTGAGTCGGGAAGATATTGTCCCCTTACTGAAAACCAGAAGTAAATTTGCCCATAAAGGAATTTTTGGTCATGCGCTCCTGATCTCGGGTAGCTTTGGAAAAATGGGAGCAGCAGTTATGGCTTCAAAGGCTTGTTTAAAAACCGGAGTGGGTTTACTAACATCACACATTCCAAGAAAAGGTTACGACATATTGCAGACCAGTGTTCCCGAAGCCATGGTGAGCCTGGATAATAACTACGATATGGTGTCGGAGTTCCCCGATCAGGTTAAATACAATGCTATAGGTATAGGCCCGGGCATTGGCACCTCGCACGAAACAACCGATGTGTTGCGGGAGGTGCTTTCGAAAGCTGCCCTTCCGATTGTAATGGATGCCGACGCGCTTAACATTATGGCTATGAATCAGTGGTTACTCTGCATGATTCCACCCTTAACCATTCTCACACCACACCCTAAAGAATTCGACAGGCTTGCCGGAGAAAGTCCCAACAGCTATAAGCGATACTTAAATCAACTCGATTTCTCGAAAAAATATAATGTTATTATTGTTCTGAAAGGAGCCCACACAAGCATAACCACACCCAAAGGCAATTGCTGGTTTAATTCCACCGGCAATCCGGGCATGGCAACTGCCGGGAGTGGCGACGTGCTTACAGGCATAATTTTGTCGTTTCTGGCACAGGGATATGAACCTGAAACAGCTGCAATGCTTGGGGTTTATCTTCACGGACTGGCCGGCGACATCGCCCTTTCCATGAGCAGTGTAGAATCAATGATTGCCAGCGACATCATAAACCATATAGGTAATGCGTTTAATAATATCCGTAATAATTCTTACCCAATTAAAAAATGAACATGCTTAAAAAACAAACTCGTAATCCTCCTTACATCTTCTGTTCTGATATTCTTCTCCTGCACTCCATATAACAAAATTGACGTAGCCCGCTCGTCGGCCACTGGCGGAGGACCTCAAACTATCATATACAGTTTACCCAAAACCCGAATCGACATTAACATTCAGGTTACCCGCACAACTACCAAGGCTGGTCCTTACGCTGCCTATGCCGAGAAATATCTGACCCTGAAAGATGTTCCGGTGAGCGACTCCGAAACATACGAAATAAGTAACATCAGCATAGCGCCGGTAAACGAACCCGATCCGGAACAATTTTATGCCATTACATTCAAAACTTATCCGGCAAACCTCGACAGGCTCTTTGCCATGACCAACCAGGGCTTGATGCTCGACCTGCAAAATAACTGGAAAGGCGTTTCCAGGGAAATACCTTCTTCGCAAAAGGAAATTGCATTCCCAAGAAGCATTTATGAACCCAATATTGAAGAAAAAACTGACACTTTTTATAAGACTATTCTCACCGATGCTTCATTTGTGAAGGTCCCCATCTACAAAAAATCGATGGATATCAAAAAAGAAGAAGATAAAGCCAAGGATATGGCCGACCTGATCCTAAAACTTCGCAAAAGAAGACTCAAACTCATGATGGGCGATTACGACTACCATCCCGATGGTGGTGCCTTAAAAGTAATAGTTGAAGAACTGGGAAAACAGGAAGAAGAACTGATGTCACATTTTACAGGTATCAAATAAGAGAGACATCGCAGTACAATTATTCTATAACTCCGGCAGGCCCATGTCGAAAGAACTCTTATGGTTCAACCCCGATAAGGG
>JAAUTT010000089.1 GCA_012031335.1 Bacteroidales bacterium
TTACTGCAATGAAGGAACACGGCCATAAAGTTGATGACAACCTATTGCAATATTTATCGCCTCTTGGATGGGAACATATAAACCTTACTGGGGATTATGTATGGCAGCAAAATAAACAATATAAAAAAGGTGAATTCAGGCAGTTGAAAATCGGATCAGCTCATAACGTACAATAACTTCCGTTTCGTGAGCTGACCCCTATGTACCGAAACTTTACCTGTGAGCAGGGAAACCTGTATTTCGGCATCACTGGAATAAGCTTCCACGTTAAACCTGGTTCCGGTTGCCCGAACGCTTACCGAGGGTGTTTTTACAATAAAAGGTTTGTTAATATCCGATTCTACTTCAAAAAAAGCTTCTCCTGTGAGGTAAACCAATCTGTTTCCTTTTCCAAATTTATCGGGATATCTTAATTTACTTCCCGAGTTAAGCCAAACCCTGGTGCCATCAGCTAAAGTCAACGACGAGCGTGTGCCGGCAGGGGCATAAACTTCGTTATAAATAACAGATGAGTTATATGCTTTGTTTTCGCTGTAACGGCCTAAAAGAAATCCTGCCAATATAAGCGGTATCAGTAAAATTGCCGCAACACGCTGAATATAAAAATAAAAGCTTTTCTTATTGCTTTTTTCGGTTATCTTACCCAGAACTTTATCAAATGCTGTATCAGCCGAAATATGAATATCAGCTTTGGCTACCGCCGATATTTCCCAGATATTCTTAACCTGTTGGTAGTATTTTTTATTTTCTTCCGATGCTTCCACCCATTTTCCCAACACAGAAATATCATCCTGAGTCAGTGTCCCATCCAGGTAATTCCTGATAAGCATATGCACTTGTTCCTGTTCTTCACTCTTCATAAAATCGGCATTACAGCATAAACGACGATTAAAAAACATCTTACCACACAAAAAGATGCTAAAAATTTGAAAACCCCCGAAATATTTTAAAAACAGATAATTGCTGAGCATAGCCGTACTGGCTTACTTTTGAAACGCTTGCTCAAAACTAAGATTCTTTCCCTGTTGGCGTGTGGCTCGCAATGTTTTTATTAATGATCAGTTAAGGATGGTTATAAAAAACCAGAGATTGTCTTTCAGCGCTTCTCTGAGCATCTGAAGCGCTTTGCTGATCCTTACCTCAACTGTGCGTAACGATACCTGCTGTTTATCGGCAATCTCGTGGTATTTCAGTCCGGCAAAACGATTCAAACGGAATGCCTCTTCAACTTCCGGGGGAAGGGTATTGAGCGCCTTATCGAGATTAGCCTGTAACTCCGAATACAACAAATAATGGTCGGTATTATTTTCACTCAGTAAACTTATGTAGGGAGCTACTTCTTTAAACTGGTTTTTCACCCGCATGTGCTTGAGCCAGTCGAGACACTTGTTTTGAGTGGCTTTTAGAAGGTACGATTTGAGCGAAACAGCGATATGGATAAAATGCCTGTTTTCCCAGAACTTTACGAAAACATCCTGAACAATTTCTTCAGCAGCATCGGGATCTTTGGTAAATGTTACCGCAAAATAAACAAGGTCCTTATAATACTTCGAGAATAAGAATGAAAACGCTTTCTTATCCCCCTGTTGTAAATTTTCCAATAACTGTTTTTCGTCAATAAGCGGCATATTTGCTTTTGATTGGAGTGGTAAAATTATTAAAAAAAACGGGAACCTGCATTCCCGTTTTTTTATAGTTTGTTCGTCCCCTTCAATTGCCCGATAAGCCATTGCCGCGATTTGTCGTTTTGCTCGGGATAAGTCCAGTGGCCGGTTTCCTGCACCAGAAAAAGCGTCTTGGGTGCGGTTATAACATTATAAGCCGAATACATGGATGTGGGCGGACAGGTAACATCGTTATAACCCCAGGAATAAAATCCCGGAACCTTTAACTGCCTGGCAAAATTGACAACGTCGTAATATTTCGAGGTTTCTATTTTATCTTTTTTATTATTGAAAGCTTTGCTGGCATCATTGAACATATGTGGCCATCCTCCGGCACGCCCGTTGAGGTATCCGGTAAGATCACACAATGCCGGGTAAAAAGCTGCCAGGTATTTGATCCTGTTGTCTAGCGCGGCTGACACAATCGATAAAGCACCGCCCTGGCTTCCTCCTGTAACGGCCAGTGTGCTTCCATCGAACTGTGGCAGGGAAAAGATAAAATCGACCGAACGCACACAACCAAGGTAAACACGTTTGTAGTAATAACGGTCCTTGTCGTCGAGGTTATAAAACGGGTAACCATCGAGCACACTCCTGCCCATATCACTATAAACGCCTGGTTCCATGGTTACAGGTATGCCATGAATGCCTGTTTCGAATACAATAATGCCGTTTTCGGCCATTGCTACATCACCAAAATAGGGCGGACACCTGCTCCGGGAACTTTCAGCAATGCGGGATACCTGCCTTCTTTTTTGGCACACAAAGGATTCCGTATAACCGGGTGCCTGTTTTATAGTTCTGAATGCTGGCGTGATAAACATTTACCTTTTCGGTACAACGCTCGGGCAGAAGGGTTAACTTAGCATCAAGGGGTATTTTCGCTGCTTCGGCTTTGGCCTTGTCCCAGAATTCGGTAAAACCGTCCGGCACTTGTGTGGTAGGCTTAATCTGTTCCGGGCTAAATGCTGCGGTAGCCAAGCCATCGTACTTATATCCTCCGGCAAAGGCAGTTACTTTGCAACGTAAAAAACCGGGGGTTTGCATGGTGCCACCTTCAATTACAAAACTGCCGTTTTTCAGTGAAATAGAATCGGTTTTAGCCGGAGCTAGCATCTCAGGTCCAACTTCATATCGGATACTTACATTGTTAACCGGTTCACTGTTTTGCATCACAGTAACCTGAAATTTGACCTTTTCACCAGGCTTGTAGGTCCAGTCGGCATGATCGGGTGCAACAACTATTTTTATCAGTTTTTCTGCAGGTTGGGCATAAAGTGGCAGCAAGCCAGCCAGCAAAGATACCGCCAGAAGCAGCAACAGGTTTTTAAGGCTTATTTTCATAGGGTATAGAATTTCATTAGAAGTTGATCCGGGTTTTACGCCAGGGAAGGTAGTCTTATTACGATACATCATTAGGAAATAAAGTCAGGGTTAGTATCCATATTGTGTAAATAATACTGCAATATTAAAAAAAAACAGGAAACAACCGACTTTTATTGCGAATTCTGGTCTCTGGTTCTTTTTCCTTGAAATTATTAATTGATTCGATTTTTCTCATCCCTCAAATTCAAATGGCAGTATGTTGGGATGCCCTTTAGTAATGTTTAAACCGCAGCCTGAAACGTATCTTTATAAGCCAGAATACCCATATGCCCATAAAAAGTATCTGAAGAGCTGCATCACCAAGATATATATAACTGATTACCCCCTTTAACGAATAAACAACATCGATGATTAAATAGGCCAGGCCCGATCCCAGAATGAGCACCATACTCTCGGGAACGATTCTTCTTTTTTGGATACCATGAATAGCACCAGGCTTATAGCTATGGTTAATGCTCCTACAGTTTTAACAAGCCATATGTCCTCTTTGGGTCCGGTAACACGCATAAAAGAATGGATATCAATAATGGGCCACACGCCTGTCAGAAAAAAATACGACCCTTGTACCAGCGATAGTGTACTTATAAAATGCTGTTTACGAGTTGGGAAATTTCTGAATACATAATAATATAAAAACATAGAGGTACGATTCAATAACAAAGATGATACTTTGACCAGCTTTTTTCCTGGGTTATTTTGTTACTGCTCCCTTACATCCGGGTTTGGTTTCTCTCTTAAAGGTTATCCCGGAATTTCTATGGCAGTAATATGCTCTCCAGTTAATTTGAGCCTTTAAAAAAATATCTCAAAGGTGAAAATACAGCCATACTGCACTACACCTTTGAGCTTTTCGGAATTTAAAATTCAGTCAGATATTTTACACAAATATTTATGTTTATCTGCAATCAATATACTTTTAAAGTGTACAAACCCATCTGGATTCTATTTACTAATTGTTTTTAAGCTGATCCTGAATGGTCTGTGCCTGCACATGATGTTGTCTCAGCACAGGAAGTGTATTTTCGACCCAGGTTCTAAGGTCTCCGGTTGGAAGATTCTGTAAAGCCTTTTCGAACTCGTCGATTTCATCTTTATGGTCTCTTACCATTTCATCGATATATTCCTTGTCGAAGTCATTACCGGCTTTCTTATTCAGGTTGTCTACCTTATCCTGATGATCCTTATCCATGGTGGCCGGTACATTCAGGGATAAACTCTGCAATGCTGCCTTCAATTGGGTATTGGCCTTCCCATGATCTGTCTCCATCATTTTGCCAAAATCGCGAACCTGCTGCGACATACCTTTGTTCTGGGCTATTTTTCCTAATTCTACTTCCATCATACCGCCCATAGCTGCATTATCTGCAAATTCCCTGATTTCTTCCTGATCCCAGGTATCGGCATTGAAATTTTCACCGGTGCCATCTTCCATTCCCATTCCTATGCTGTCGGTATTATTATTGGTTCCCGATTTGCATCCGAATAAAAGGGCAATACTCAAAAATAATATTAAACTGGTCTTCATAATCTTGCATTTTAAGGTTAATGATTTTAGATTATTGAATTTATGCATGAATTTTAATGCTTACTTTTTCGAGATTCTGAACTGCCGGTCCGGTTATTACCGTACCGTCGGACTTAAACCGGCTTCCATGGCATGGACAATCCCAAGTTTCTCTATCCCGTTCCAGCTTACCAAACAGTTCAAATGGGTACAGTTAGCTTTTACACTGTTTAAGGTTCCGTTTTCATCTATGGCAACAGCTATTTTCTCATTGTCTTCATCTATGACAACTCCGTCGCCCATTTGCAGATGGTCAATAACTTCCCTGTTTTCCGTATTGAGTCTGTCTTTGATAAAGTGAACGGCAACATCGGCGTTCTCCTTCATAAATTTACCTGCCGAAGCCAGAAAGTTAAACCTCTTCGTGTCGAATATACCTTCCCACAGTTTTTCTTTTAATCCCATTATCTCCTGACTGATAATATACCCGGCTATGGTGCCGTTGGTAAGCCCGTCGCCCGAATATCCCGTAGCAATATATTCGTTTCCCGATGCGCTCTTCCCGATATAGGGCAAACCATCAGCAGGTTCGTAATACTGATTCGACCATTGGAATTCTACCGACTCAACATTATACCTCAACTGAAGGTACGAGACAAGCTTCTCATAGGCATTATGGTCTGTTTTGCCGGTTTTATGGTCGGCACCGCCCAATACAAGCCATCGTTTACTATCCATGCGATAGGTTCTTGTATAAAAATAAGGATCAAAGGTGTCCCAATATACATCGTCGCCAATATCCTCCCGTACTTTTGCCGCCACAATATAACTCCGGTAAGGATAGGCAAGGGTTTGATGCATATTGAAGAACAAGGGATACTGGGTAGCATATACAATATGATTTGCTTTTTCTGTACCTTGATTTGTTTTCACCAAATTGTGTTCCCGGCTTAAAACCCGGCTTTGCTCATATATGCTACAATTGGGCAAGTTGTCCAGAAAGGTGGCTAGGTTATACAGATACCGGGCGGGATTAAATATAGCCTGGTGACCGAATTCGATAGCCCCAGAAACCCGAAAGGGCAGATTCAGTGATTGAACCGAAGAAACATCAAGCCCTGCCTTATCAGCTGCTTTTTTCTCCTGCTCCAGAATTTTCAGGTCTTTTTCCTCTTCGGCATAAAGGTATCCCGATACATACTGAAAATCGGAGGGAAATTTTGTTGAGAGGTTTTCGATAAATGATATAGCAAACTTCCTTGAACTAGCCACCGCCTGACATGTTTCTAAATTATAGCGGGATAATAATTCCCTATAGCCATAATCGCTGGCAGTGGTAAGATGTGCACTGCTTTTGGAGGTGGCACTCTCTCTGATTGTTGCGGCTTCAGTTACTACTACATTTTCCCTTCCAATGCCAGCAGATAGGCTGCCGTTAATCCGGTTATACCAGCCCCAATTATTAAAACATCGGCTTCAATCGAACCTTGGAGCACCGGGAAAGTTTTAACATCCAATCCTGCATTCCAAACAGTAAGTTCTTCCATAGAATTAGTGATTTACTAAAACTTTTCCTTATATTTTTCCTGTTTAATTTTCTTAGACTTATCGGCAGTAATATCGTCCGACTCCATCATATGCTTGAACCGCTTCAGATCATCTTTTATCATCTGCGAAAAGAATGGATCAAGAAAACGGGCTATCATTTTACCAACACGTGTTCTTTCGGGGGTATACACCATAGTGACTCTCATAACGGTTCCTTTATTCCTGGGGGCATCATAGAATTCAACAGTACCGGTATTTCTAATATCGGACGCATCGGTAGTAGTCCAGCTGATCCTTTCATTGGGCATATCTTCTATCACTTCAGCATTCCATTTAAATGTCCGGTTATTGAATTCGGCCTCCCAATAGTATTTGCCTTCTGTTACCTTCTCAACATTTTTTATATGTTTCATGATAAGAGGCAAATTCTCCAACCGACGCCAGAAATTATATACTTCAATACGGTTGCGGTGTATGGTTAAACTTTTATTGAATTCGAAAGGCTCGCTGTTTGGGATTGTGCTAAAGCCTGCCATATTATAAAATTGGCAATATCCCCGGGTACCTCTTATAAGCAGGTAACCAGCAGGCAGAAGTAACGCAAATCCCCCTCTCTTAAAATTTCTGATACCGGTATAACCAAGTAATATCCCGGCAGCCGATGAAAAAATTCTATCGGTTGTTCCTACATTTTGTTTGTCGGGTGCAACCAACATGGCCTTCTGTAATAAACTTAACATACCAAAAGCATTCATAATTCTTTTATTTTAAGAGTTTTAATCTGGAAGTTTGAAAATTCTGTGCCAAAAAATCATATATGGCTTTTGAGTTGACAATTAGATTTGATTTTGAGCTGTTTACGAAATTTAATGCTGAAGTATTAAAAATATATGGACGGCTGCAACGGGGAATTTATGGTGCAAAATTCTACAATAATGAATGAAGTTATTCTTCTGAAATGCCAGATGGAGTGAGGTGGATACCGCAATTTTCCTAACCTTCATTTCATCTGTGTGTGTTAGGTTTTCCTCACTGCGCAAATTTAACCCCAGTTTGACCGGGTTGCACCACAGCGTAGCTTGCTGTTTATTTTCATCATTGGAATTTATCCAATAATTTATTAAAAGAGTGCCTTACCTGTGCCGAACTTACTGCATATCCGTCATTATCCGAAAAAAGGCGGGTAATTGTTTTCATTTGGCACAAATTTTCACCTGATAGAACTTCATGTTTAACTAAAATTAATCCTATGTTTTATCACATAAAAGAACTTCAGTTTAATGCACGGGTCTCTCGTCCCGACCCGCGTTTTGCCACCCTGCTGCTCGACCAGTTCGGAGGGCCCAACGGTGAGCTTAAAGCTGCCATGCAATACTTTGTCCAGGCTTTTGGAGCCAGGCAGCCATATCCAGATAAATACGACTTGTTAATGGATATTGCTACCGAAGAATTCAGTCACCTCGAAATTGTGGGTGCTACTATCCAGATGCTGCTCTCTGGGATAAACGGAGAACTGAAAAATGTTGCCGCCAGTTCCGAAATAATGAAACTGCTGAACGGCAAACCTATCAAAGAGGAAATGCTACATGCGGTATCCATAAATCCACAGTTCCTGAACGAAAGTGGTGGATCTCCCATGGTAACCGATGCAAACGGTAACCCATGGTCGGGAACGTATGTAAATGCTAACGGCGATTTGACCGTAGACCTGCAATCGAACATCGGTGCCGAATCGCGCGCCAAGATTGTTTATGAATATCTGTTGCAGTTTACCGACGATCCAGGGGTACGCGAAACGCTTCAATTTCTTATGACCCGGGAATAGCGCATTTCCAAATGTTCCAGGCTGCCCTGGAATCCATCACGCCACATTTCCCTCCGGGAGTGATGCAGGGCGATCCACGTTACAGTAACAAATATTTCAATATGTCCAACGGTACAAGCTATAAAGGTCCATGGAACGAAGGTACTTCCCTGGTTTGGCGAAAGCTGGGAATATATTGCCGATCCTTTGGAACATGTGCTGAGAACGCATGGCTGGTAGATGAAACCACCATTGGAACCGAACGATCAATGGAGAGCGCGGAACTTAAAACCATTCAGGTAAGTAAGATCCGTACGAAGGAAGTTAAGGGCAATACTCCCAAAACCGATCTCAGCTGGACAGAATATGCGGGTACCAGCCATGGGGCAAACAATTCAGTCCTATAATTATGAAAATAAAAGGCGAAACCGGGTGTACGGATGTAAAGGGAGCGGATCGGATCGAAATAGTGTATTTCACCGATCCGCTCTGCTGTTGGAGCTGGGCTTTGGAACCTCACTGGAGAAAATTCCTGGATCATTATCAACACCTGATATCCTGGCGCTATTGTATGGGTGTTATGATCCCCGACTGGAACAGCTTCTCCGATCCGCTCAACGATATATCACGTCCGGCACAGATGGGTCCGTTGTGGATGCAGGTTAAACATACTACCGGTGCAGAAATCGACGCTAACCTGTGGATGGAAGACCCTCCTGAGTCGTCGTTTGCTCCCTGTTTGGCTGTGAAATGTGCTGCGCTGCAATCGCCTGCGGCAGAAGATGTTTTGCTGACTCTCCTGAGAAAGGCTGTAATGACACAACGCAAAATATAGCAAACAAGGAAATTATTTTCAATATAGCGGCCGATGCTGCCAGATATCAGGCACTTGATTACGAAAGGTTCGTGAGCGATTTTAATCAGCATAAGGGGCTTCCGCTTCTGAAAGAGGATCTTCAGAAAGTGAGGTATCATAATATTGGTCGATTTCCAGCAATCACCATGCTCGAACCCGGCAGTAAAGGAATAATAGTGATTGGATACCGTCCGTTTTCAGTGCTGGTGGAAGCCTTCGAACAGCTTGCAGGTGATCTGCTGTCAACCGGCAGTAGTTCTGCAATTGTCAATCAATCATGAAAATAATCGGATAAAAAAAGAAACTTTATGTATACACTTGCCATACATGGAGGGGCCGGAGTCATTACCCGGGAGTCCATCACCTCCGAAGAAGAAAAAATGTACAGAGAAGGTCTGGAAGAAGCACTCAACATTGGAATAGAAAGGCTCCAAAAGGGCGAAAGCGCCCTGGATGCAGTTGAAGCCGCCGTGATGATGCTGGAAGATAATCCCATGTTTAATGCCGGTCGGGGTTCGGTCTTTGATTTTGACGGTAAACACGAGATGGAGGCTTCGATAATGTGGGGTAATGGACTCCAGGCTGGCGCAGTAAGCGGTACCCGTAATGTACGGAACCCTGTTCAGCTGGCAAGGATGATTATCGACGATTCGGCACATTTGTTCCTGTATGGCTCAGGGGCTGAGGCTTTTGGTAAGGAAAGGAATTTGCCTTTTGAAGATGATAGCTATTTTTTACGACCAAAAGATACGACCAGCTCATTGACGCCAAAAAAAATATAAAAGTACAACTCGATCAAACTCCCGATCATAAATTCGGTACTGTAGGTGCTGTAGCCATGGATAAATACGGAAACATGGCTGCAGCTACTTCAACCGGCGGACTTACAAACAAGAACTATAACCGAATTGGCGACAGTCCTTTAATAGGTGCAGGAACCTATGCCAACAATAACACTTGTGCCGTATCCTGCACCGGCAATGGGGAATTCTTCATCCGCAGCGTAGCAGCATTATGATATTTCCTGCCTGGTTGAATACAGGAACCTGAGCCTGAAGGAGGCATGCGAAATGGTTATTCTCTCCAAAATGAAAAACCTCGGTGGAGAGGGTGGTGTCATTGCCGTGGATAAACATGGAAATATCGAAATGGTTTATAACACCGAAGGTATGTACAGGGCTTGTCAAAAAGATTCCGGACCTCCCGTGGTGGCAATTTTTTTAATTTTAAGCTTAGTATAATAAAACACAAGGACGCCAAAGCACAT
>JAAUTT010000090.1 GCA_012031335.1 Bacteroidales bacterium
ATATCTATTTATTATTCCTTCATATGTAGCAAATCTTGAATCATGTTGTCCAAAAAACTTAGCTTCATGAGTGGGAGATAATTTTCTTCATTACCAAAGAAAGAATTACTTTCATATTTTAAACCCATGTTTATAATTCTTCCTTTTTATGAAAATAATTTGAATCTGTGGTCATATTGAATAATCCCTGCTTAAACTGGATATTAAAAGGATTTTCAGGATTCAATTCATTTATTAGAATAGGGAAATTAGAGTAGATTTTTTTTGCAATATTTGACTCAATTGAAGTTTTAAATACCGGACATGTTTTTGTGTTTGGATTAAATAGAAAAAACTCATCTGAAGTCAAGTTGTAAAAGCGGTGGATTTCATTCAATTGCTCTGGTTCTATTAATCCAAAAGCTAATTTCAAGTGTTCATGTCTTGACTTCGAAATACTTAATAATGTAAATCGCATATTTGCTTCTACATCTTTAAAGAGAGCTCGCCTGTTTTCAAAATCAATTATGCTAATAATTTTCTTGTTTTCCACAAGAAATTGAAAAAAAAATCTATTACCAAAATCTGTAGATATTCCTGTTGGCACGATATAACCAACAATTCCCAAATGATTTATTATTTGATAAGCTAAATAAGTGAATAGTGAATATGTGTTATTCCTACCCTCAGTGACAAGATCATAACGATTTGATTGTTCAAAAAAATGATTAGAAATATTATAGAACCTTAAATCTAATATATATTTTTCATTCAAATCAGGATTTGTCATTTTTAGATTATGAATAATTTCTTTTCTCTCATTTCCTTTTTTACCTTCAAAATTAATTTTTCCTTCGAAATATGCTTTTTCTTCTAATTGAATTTGCTCCCAAGGCGGATTCCCTAATAAACAATCAAAACCACCTTTTTCAAAAACTTCCGGAAACTCCAAATGGTAATGAAAGAAATTATATTGATCGGCAATTCTTAAAACATTTTCAATTAACACCTGGCGAACGGGTTGGTTTTCGCGTATACTTTCCAGCGTTGCATTGGTGGGATAAAACTCCAGGTCGTGTTCCGTTTTTTCAACAAAAAATGCAGCAGTCCAAACATCGGCCATGATCCATTCTTTAAACCGGCGTTCCATTTTTTCCAGTTGGCGATACTCTTCCTCGGCAGAATCCACATCACTTGCTTGCTCCTGTTTGCGGTTGTTTAAGGCTTCACGTAAACGTAAAGTTCATCACGTTCTTGTTTTTAAATTTAATACCGTATTGGGAAGTAGGCTCGTCTAAACGTCGCAAACTTTCGAGTTCGCGCCTAACCTTTTGTTTAAGTTTGGTGCAGATATCGGTGTTGTCATTACCAACTGCTTTGTAAGCTTCTTCGGGTATACCGTTTTTAATTAATTCTGGTGTGGCGCCAATTAAAGAATTTCCGCACTTTAGTTTATGGTCCAAAAATGTCAATGGCATATCGGGCAAAGAAGCAGTAATCCAAAGTGAGAATTTAGCCAGTTCCAATGCCATGGGATTTAAATCCACCCCATAAATGCAGTGCAATAGTACATCGCGTTTTGCTTCCCTTAATTGGTCTTCGGTAGGCCGTTCTTCGTCGCCCATGCGCACAAGTGCCAGTTGTTCGCCCAACTTTTCCAAAGCCGCGCAAATAAAAGCACCGGAGCCACAGGCAATATCGGCAACTTTAAGATCAAGTAAAGCCTGCTCCTTTTCAGCAATAGTTACTTTACCATCCAGTGCGTTATTAATTACCGGTATAAGTGCCGATTCAATTAACTGAGCCACCAAACGACTATCAGTATAATACGAACCTGTTGTTTTGCGATCGGTACCGCGATCGTCCAAATAAAACTCTCCCCGCTTTATTTCTCTTTTCCCAAGCGTAATATTTTCTTTGGCCAGCTTAGGCTCATAATCGAGTAAGCTTTCGTATACTGAGCCTAACTCGTCAATAGCCAAATTGGCGTAATTAATGCGGTTGCTAAGGTTGTCCAGTTTAAAATAACTGAGTCGGTAAATGGCGTCCAGCAGAAATTTATTTTTTAAGGTAAGCTCATTAATAAGGGCAATTTTCCTCTCGGAAAATAATTGACCTCCAAAGGCATTTATTTTGTCACCATTTTTAAAAGTATAGCCATTGGCTACTAAATTAAAAGTAATCTTCAAACCTTCCCACAAGTCATTTTCTTCATCGTGGCTATAATTACCCCGCTCCGCCATTTCCCGCAATGCATTTACACTATAGGTACGGGCGTAAATGCTGTTGCGCACCGGCAACCATCCCTTTTGCTCGGCAAACATGAGAAAAAGCAGTCGATAAATAATATTTAAAATTTCGGCATAAAAATCTTGGTCAAATTCTAAAATATGGTTGATGGATAAAAATAGTTACCATAATTTTAATATATAGATAAAATATAATAATAATTAATGAAAATTATTAAACCATTTGAACAATTTATCAACGAAGAACTGAATATACTAAGAGGATATACAGATAAGGAAACATACGATGAACTCGATAAACTATCACCAAACGAAGCTTTTAGAGTATCCTATCAAAATGATTTTATTCCCGGCATTAAAAGAGCTATTGAAAGAGGTGCTGATGTTAATGCTAAATGTAGTGGTGGTGAAATAGCACTTACATATTTAACAATGAAAGGTAAATTAGATATAGTTAAATATCTTGTTGAAAATGGTGCTGATGTTAATGTTAAGAATAACGGTGGTATGACTGCTCTTAATTACGCATCATGTTATGGAAAATTAGATATAGTCAAATATCTTGTTGAAAATGGTGCTGATGTTAATGTTAAGAATAACGGTGGTATGACTGCTCTTATGTGGGCATCAGAATATGGGGATTTGGATATCGTTCAGTATTTGATAGAAAATGGTGCAAATGTTAATATATTAGATGATTTAATTGGAATGCTCTTATATTTGCATCACGCAATAAACATTCCAATATAGTAAACTATCTCAGAAGTGTTGGAGCCAAATAAATCTACACTCTGGCATAGTAGTCATACCGACAGGAACCCCAATTGGTTCGTCCGTTAGCTTTGAGAAGATTAAGAAAGCTGACCTCACACTGTCTGAAATACTCTAAACCGTTTATATCATTAACTACAACCTTACAGAGATCATCAACTATGTTAAACTTAACTGGTCTGGTTTCTGACATAGTTTCAAGCTTCTTCTTAGTATTTACAATAAACTCATACCATTTGGCATACAAACCTATATATTTAGTAGCTACACTGTGTAGGTGGGTATTAATAAACTCTTTGAAACCTTTACAATAAGAATTAACAGTCTGAACATGGACTTTCCTATCATGTAGATTAATATGATGTCTTGATCTGAAAAATCTATGCTGATAACCATTTCTTCTAAAAAATCCGATGTAGCTTGGATGACTATCAGAGTAGACAGTAGCATCCTCAAACTTACTTTTGATGAAGTAGTTTTTTAGGTGTTCCATTGAAGTTCTACCCATATGAGACATTGATAGTTCAATATGTTTACCATCTCTACCATATGTAAAAAATACTTTTACATTGTAAGGACTGTCACCAACCTGACCTCTTCTCCACTTCTTATAAGCTCTGTAATCTTCTATTTGAAATTTATCCCTACCCTTTCTCGAAACCAAAAAGAAGGTTTCATCGAATTCGATGGTTTCATCAGAGAAGTTGTTTTCTTTACTCATAAGAGCAGCAAGAAGCTTATGTCTCCAATTGAGAGCAGTTTGTTTGGAAATCTCTAACCTTTCGGTTATTTCTTCGATGGAAGAGATTTTCAAAGAGATGAATTCTTCTACAAATTCATTCCATTTATTGATCTTATGGATTCCTTTAAGAATAGTAGTTGATTTATAGGTGAAGGATTTACGACAATCTTTACAAAGATATCTGGTTATACTGTTTCTTGTACCATTCTTAACTATATGGGTTGACCCACATCGTGGACAACCCTGTACATGTGAAAAGTCATCAAAAACTGAGTAAGATGACTTGATATAGTTAATAAGTTCAAGTTTTTGACTTTTATTTAATTTTTGAACTGATAACTTTAATTTATCGAATTTCATAGGCAATCCTCAATGGTACATCCAGTTGTACGGAACAGAGAATCGAATGTTTCAAAAATTTAGAGATATTTACTTCAGATATAGTTAGTTAAAATTATATCAACCATATTTTAGAATTTGACCAATATTTATTATATTCATTTGCTTCTAATAAATCTTTACACTTCATATCAAGGCTCTACGCAATATGCGTCTTTAAAAAAATAATAACTAATTACAGCTATGCTTAATAAATTAAACCAATTAAACATACCTAATAAGTTAATATTTTTGACAAAAAGTAATGCATATTACATAAATGGTAATCTATATCACTGAAAAAAGTTGTTGAAGATCAATGATAAATCAAAAAAAAGTGTAAAATTTAAATAAAAAGAAAAATTGGAAAGGAACTGGAGTAAATATTCGATAATGGTTGTTGATGATGACTTTACAAGTGTGGTTCTCTTTGAAGAATATCTTGCTTTAGCCAAAGCCATAGTATTTTCGGCTTCCAATGGCGGAGAAGCAATGGATGTTCTTAAAAGTCATCCAATCGATATTATTTTGATGGACCTACAACTTGAAGATATTTCAGGCTATTTGCTTCTTTCGAAAATAAGAGCTGAATATCCCAATGTTCCTGTTATCGCCGAAACAGCTTTTGCAGCTCCGGACGACAGGAGAAAATGTATTGCATCCGGATTTAATGGCTATTTATCAAAACCAATAGATTACGAGTCACTTATTGTTGAATTAGATAAATATCTCGATAAGGTAACCAATGTTAAACCAGGGGTATAAAACTAGTCCTCCATAAAATAATTATCGTTGATTATTTTATATTGTTGATATTTGGTTCAGAAATATTTTGCTCATTATTTCTTAAGAACAATATTAGCCATACCTTTGAAAGCCTAAACAGTTTCAAATTTTTATGGAAAGAGACAACCAGATATTTTCTATCATAGAAAAGAAAAAGCACGGCAACTTAGTGGAATTGAACTAATTGCCTCAGAAAACTTCGTTAGTAACCAGGTTTTGGAAGCGATGGGATCGTGCCTCACCAACAAATACGCAGAAGGCTATGTAGGAAAACGTTATTACGGAGGATGTCAGCATGTTGACGAGTCGGAACAGCTAGCCATTTGATCGTGCAAAAAAAATTATTCAATGCCGAGTGGGCGAATGTGCAGCCACACTCAGGAGCCCAGGCCAATGCAGCAGTAATGCTTGCTGTATTGAAACCCGGAGATGCTATTCTTGGACTTGATCTGTCGCATGGGGGCCATCTTACGCATGGTTCACCGGTAAATTATTCCGGTATTTTATATAAGGCATTATCGTATAAAGTAATTGAAGAAACAGGCCGTGTGGATTACGACGAGATGGAACGCATTGCCCTGGCAGAGAAACCCAAAATGTTAATAGCTGGTGCTTCAGCTTATTCGCGAGACTGGGATTACGCAAGAATGAGATCCATCGCCGATAAAGCGGGAGCTATTTTAATGGCTGATATCTCACACCCGGCAGGATTAATTGCCAAAGGATTTCTGAATCATCCATTTCCACATTGTCATGTTGTTACTACCACTACTCACAAAACTTTAAGAGGTCCAAGAGGTGGAATGATCCTGGTTGGAAAAGATTTTGAAAATCCATGGGGCTTAAAAACGCCTAAAGGAGAGCTTAAAACTATTACTCAATTGCTGGACTCGGCTGTTTTTCCTGGTATTCAGGGCGGACCACTCGAGCATATTATTGCTGCCAAGGCTATTTCTTTTGGCGAAGCATTGAGCGATAGTTACAGGGAATACACTGAACAGGTAATCCGAAATGCCTCGGCTATGGCCAAAACCTTTGTTGAAAAAGGCTACAAGGTTATTTCTGGAGGTACCGATAATCATTCCATGCTCATTGACCTCCGAACTAAATTCCCTGACCTTACAGGAAAAGTTGCAGAAAATACCCTGGTGAAAGCAGATATTACCATCAACAAAAATATGGTTCCTTTTGACAGCCGTTCGCCCTTTCAAACTTCAGGCTTCAGGGTTGGGACTCCGGCTATCACCACCAGAGGCGTAAAAGAAGATACAATACTCGCAGTTGTCGATCTTATTGACGATGTGCTGAACCATTTTGATAATGATACTTATTTATCAGAGGTTAGAAGTAAAGTAAACAAAATGATGAAAGATCTGCCGCTTTTTGCATATTAAATACTCCATTAAAATAACAGAAAAGCGGAACTCTCCGCTTTTTCTGTTTATACCTTAACTATTTCCAATAAACAATTTAACCAAACTTGAAAATAAATGATCCAGGAAATTACTCCGCATATTTTCAACAATCATTTTATACCTATCACTGAAGTACTCCCAAACGACTACATATTCTATTTTCAGGATAATAGATTAATGCTCCTAAAAGGAGATAAACCAGATATTCCGAGAAAAAAAGATATTACGGATTCACATGTCCTTGCCGAGCCTGTTTATCTGTTTTCGCTGAATGGACATAATTGCTTTCTGATTCAGAGCTTTACTGAAGCAGATACAGAAAATACATTTTGAAGAAATCAATTATTTCAGGACTTTCGAAAGAAAAGAGATTGCATGGATAAGTGTAGTCGGAAACCAACTTATGAATTGGTACACCCACAACCGGTTTTGTGGAAAATGCGGTAATCCAACAACCATAAATAAAAACGAAAGAGCTATTACCTGCAATATTTGTAATACTTCAATATATCCGAAAATATCTCCAGCCATTATTGTTGCTATTACATGTGGCAATAAAATACTTTTGGCCAGGGGTAAAAATTTCAGAAGTAATTTTTATTCACTGGTTGCCGGTTATGCGGATATCGGAGAATCGCTCGAAGAGGCTGTAGTGCGTGAAGTAAAAGAAGAAGTAGGCATTGATGTTAAAAACATCCGGTATTATAAAAGCCAGCCATGGCCCTTCTCAGGGTCTATATGATAGGATTCTGGGCAGAGGCCGACGAAAAAATGCCAATATGTATCGACGAAAACGAAATAACGGAGGCAGGTTGGTTTTCGAGTGGTAATTTACCAAATCATCCGGCAAACTTAAGCATAGCAGGAGAAATGATTGAGCTTTTTGAACAGTTGAATCCCTAATTAGGCCGTATTTAGATTAAATTAAATCCCACTCAGTCTTTTATATCCAATAAGTCTGTCGTATCGTTCACCAAATCCTTTATAATAAACAAAAATAAAATAGCTATTTTCTGTCTCGGAAAAGGACCCTTCAATTTCTGATTCGTCAAAAGTACCTGTGGATTTAGGAATAAATACATACTGATAATCGTAATATCCCTGTTTTAAAATCACGGTATTCTCATAAATATTCCTGTCGAAATTGAATTCATTTTATTTAATGTCGGTAAACTGAAAACCTGTTAAACCTCCATAAATAAATATATCGCCATCGTAAGGCAACAGGTTAATATCAAGAGAAAACTTAACCTGAAAATAATCCGACTCTAAATCATTATCAGGATTTCGTAAATCTTTATTTTCGACTGAAAACAACCCGTTTATATCGTCTTTAAAAAAATAAGTATTGCGGGGTTTATCCGTCGCAAGCAGGGCGGTATAATTCTTTCCGGTATATTCGAACCCTATAACCTGTGGCGAAGGGTATTTGCGACTGTTTATATTAAAACTCCGGTATTCATTTCCGGCAATAAACAAATTTTCGCGTGTATAATTATAATCCAGGCTCCCCGACCTGATAAACTGTGGTTTCAGCTTGGTAAGAGCCGTATTCCAGTCGAAATTTTTAATGATAACCACAGAAATATCCTGATGAGGATTGGATATGGGGAAATCAGGATTCAGAATAGTAAAATTTATCTGTTGTGAGTTATTCCGAAATTCCGGAAGAGTAGGAATTCCTTGGTTTCCTGTTATTTCAATTTTCCTGTCGAAGAAAACAAATCGTTTGATAAGAACGGGATTTTCGCTATCGTTATCGGGAAAAACCTTAACAATATAATTTCCGGGAAGTTTAAGCTGAAAATCGTTGTTTGGCAATTCAATACTATAATGAATATAATGTACAAGCGTATTAATTGCCGGTTGATATTCCGAAACCGGATAAGAAAATAAGCCTGATGAATATTCAGCGGGCGAAAGTCGCGATTCGGTCCAGTCGGCATTACAAAGCGTTATACTATAGTAAAAACCAGGCTGAGTACCAGAGATATCATCAAACGAGAGTACAAGCGGGTTTTCCTCACCCATTTCCAAAACAGGATATGACAGAGCAAATCCCTTTTTATAAAAAACAACACTTTTAATATCCGGCGATGCATATTCGCGTATAATAACCTGGGAATATCCACAATTAAAAATTAAAACGAAAATGGATATTAAAAGGTGTTTCAACATTATTTCACTAGTTTTTGAATTTTCCTTTCGCCGGGTTTTCTGGGCATCCACATATCGGATGTGGTAAGACCAACCTTTTCCAATACTTCAAAACAATATTCGTAATTGATATCATCTTTCCCTGTGTTATTAGTTCCGAAGGTAAATTTAACTCCAGCTGACTTAGCTCTTTTAAGGAATTCTATACTGGGAATCTTATAACGGGAGTTTATTTCGAGCGCCACATTGTTCTTTACAAGAGCTTTAATAACTCTGTCCATACGTTCAGCAGTCCAAAGTTGATTGTACTGACTTTGTATTTCTTCAGGAATAAACGATGAATTCACATATATATCAATGGGTTCTTGCACAATATGTTCAATCTTGGAAACCAATTCTTCCATAAAATCTTCGGGATTTCCAACCTCAGTTTCCTCCTTAATCCAAAGTCTTAATCGTTTTCCATTTTTATTTGTCCATGTCATGGCATCTGTAAAAATGTAATCGAAACGTGCAGCTGTATCGGGTGAGAAAAGGGTCATCCATTCCCGGCCTTCGGCTTGCATACCTTTGTAAGTCGCTGCATTTTGAATACTGTTAAGGTAGGCATTTAACTCCCGGTTGTTGGTCACCGGAAAATGTAAACCGCAATTAGCAGCCACCCCAAAGTTTATTCCTAATTTTTGTGATAGTGCTACTACATCCTCTATGGTTAATCCACCCTTCAGGTGAACATGAAAATCAATTAACGGAAAATATTGTGCATGTAAACCGGTTATCAGTTTATCGTACCCCGGATCCATTATTGCCGGTTGATCTGCGCCATTGATATCTGTAAATGTAAGATCGGAGAAATACACCTTACCTTTTGAATGATACAAGGCTATTGTACCTGAGGAAAGTAATCTGTTTTTTAAATTTTCGGGCCGCCATGCATTTTCGGGTTCTGTATAATTATTGACCAAAACATTATTGATAAACACCTTAATTGTTTTGTTATTAACTTCTATGTTTAAATGGAACCATTCATTATCTCTAACCATGGGATAATACACATTCCTGATCCTGTTGAGGCTTCCTGTGAGCATTAACCCATCTTCTGCGCCATAACCATCGTAAGTATTTTTAATCCTTATGGCATATCCGCCATTTTCTGCCGGATTTTTCAGGGCATTGGAGTGAATCAGGATATCTGCAATTCCTCCAGTTTCAGTTTTAACTTTACATGAAATTTAAAATTTTGAGGTGATTGTTTTTCCCATTAAAATAGAGGAATCCGTCCCTTCCCTGAGAAATAATGGCTCCTTTTTCAACAGAAAATATCTTATCCCCCGATTTGTTTCCAATTATTCAGGTCTTTGCCATTAAAAAGCGATATTGGTTTTGATTGCCCAATACAATTGGTATATACAAAAAATGTTAAAACAATTAGCGAAAATGTTTTGGTTAAGCTCATGATTTCTTTAATAATTAGTAGTATAAGAAAATAATTTAACGAAGCATTGTGGCAATTATTCGCGCATTTTTTCTTCGTTTATAA
>JAAUTT010000091.1 GCA_012031335.1 Bacteroidales bacterium
TGTCCTTCCTATCAATGAATTAGCCTCAAATAATGTTTTTTTCAAAACACCTTCTCTTGATAATATTCCTGAAATTCAACACTGGCCTGAATTGAAATTTTTTGAGAAGAACCCCATACCCTTTTCAGATTATGAAGTTTTGTTTTCAAGGGTTACTGAAGAAATTCACCGTGGCAATTCCTTTCTTTTAAATCTTACGGTACCAACTCCCATCAAATGTAACCTGGATTTGTATGATATATTTTGGTATCGAAAGCGAAATATAAACTGTATTTTCAGGATCGTTTTACACTGTTTTCACCCGAAACTTTTGTTTTAATAGAAGATGAGGTTATAAAAACATTTCCCATGAAAGGAACTATCAAAGCTAGTGTTCCTAATGCAGCCGAAATTATTATGTCAAACACGAAAGAAGCTGCCGAACATGCGACTATTGTTGATTTACTGCGTAACGATTTGAGTATAATAGCCAGAGATGTTACCGTGTCAAGATTTAGGTATTTGGAAACTGTTGAAACAAATTATGGTCCTATACACCAGGTTAGTTCCGAAATTCAGGGTAAGTTACCTGAAAATTTCAGGAATAATCTTGGCGAAATTTTATTTTCCTTGCTACCTGCCGGATCAGTCACAGGAGCTCCCAAGACCAAAACGGTTTCGATTATCCGCCAAACTGAACTTTGTTCTCGTGGTTATTATACCGGAATATTTGGAACCTGGGATACCAGAAAACTTGAAAGTGCCGTTATGATAAGATTCATCCGAAAGGAGCATGAACAATTATGGTATCATAGCGGAGGTGGTATTACCTTTCAAAGTGATTGTTTAACTGAGTATAACGAAATGACAGATAAAGTTTATGTCCCGGTTTGTTGAGTCGATAAAATATTTGAATGGTTTACATTACAACCTTGAAATTCATCAGGAAAGGTTCGATAAAACACGCCTGAAATTTCATCCTGAACCCGAAAGAATACTATTAGAAAATTTTTTAAAACCTCAGAGCGATTTAGAATATAACCGGCTATATAAATGCCGGGTTTTGTACGATCAGGAAATTGAAACGGTATTGTATGAATCTTATCAACCACGGACAATAGACCAGTACTATCTTGTAGTTTGTCCTGATACGTTTGATTATACGTATAAAGTATCCGACAGAACTTTTTTTGATAATGCCCAGCAAAAAAATCAAAGCTAACGAAGATTTTATTTATATCCGAAATGGCAAAATTACCGATACTTCTTATGCTAATCTTGTATTTAGCGATGGTATAAAGCTTTTTACCCCGGCAAATACACTTCTCGAAGGTACTAAAAGAGCCCTTTACCTGAAGCAAGGTAAAATTCAGGAAGAAGAGATTAGTGTAAAAGATCTTCGCCGGTTTAATTACTTTTTGTTATTAATGCCATGATCGATATGGAAACCGCCAAGCCTTTTCCTTGCGATAAATTGTTACTTTCGAATTTTGATCTGAAACTATGATAAAGCGCCTTTTATTTCTTTTTCTGTTTATTTTAATGCTTCCAACAAACGGGGTTTGTCAATGTACTATTAAATATAAACCATTTAAGCCTGGAGAAGTACTTAATTTCCAGGCATTTTACAACTGGGGATTTATTTGGATTCATGCCGGAGAGGTTCAATTCCGTACCTTTGAAAAACTTTATAAAGGAGAGCCTGCTTATCATTTCGAGGCAACTGGCAATTCCCTTAAAAATTACGACTGGTTGTATAAAGTGAGGGATAAATTTACCTCCTATGTCGATAAGGATAATTTACTTCCCAGGTATTACGAAAGAAATACTTATGAGGGTGGTTATAAGGCTTTTGAGCAGTATTTCTTTAACTATTCAAAAAAAAGATTTATGGAACCATCGAAAATAATGATATCCCCTTTACCCGGGATACTTTAAATCTTTCAACCTGCACTTTTGATGTGCTCTCCGCTATCTATTTCTGCAGGAGCATGGATTTTAATAATTTTAAAATCAACGAAAGAATTCCAATTACAACTATTATCGATAACAAAATCTACAGTATTTACTTTCGCTATTTGGGTAAAGAAACCATTGAAAACAAAGATAAAAAGAAATACCGCTGTAATAAATTCTCTGCACTTATGGTGGAAGGTACAATATTTAAAGGAGGTGAGGATATTGTTGTTTGGGTTACCGACGATGACAACCGTATTCCGATTCTCGTTGAAGCCAAAATTTTAATTGGTTCGGTAAAAGCATACTTTACAAATGCTTCAGGTTTAAAGTTTCCTGTTTCTTCTATGTTAAACTAATTACTTAAAATCCTTAGAAGCGCTTATTTCTAATTGAAAATAAATTCATAAATTTAAGAAGTCCCGAAATTCTTAAAAATTCAAATAGTATGACTCACATTAACCATAAAAAAGGTACGATAGCCATTTTAACCGGAGGTGGTGATGTTCCAGGCTTAAATCCAGCAATCAGGGCAATAACGCTCAGGGCTTTGCAGGAAGGATATCAGGTGTTGGGATTACGTCGTGGTTGGGCTGGTTTGCTGGAACTGATTCCAGAAAAGGATGCTGATAACAGTGATAAATATTTGGTATTAACTGAAGAAATAGTAAACCGGGCAGGCCGTACCGGAGGGACATTTCTGCATACAAGCCGCACCAATCCAAGTAAAATTCCTATGGAATCGGTTCCCGATCACCTTAAGGACAAATTCAACCAAAAGGAAAATGATCTCACACCCGTAATTGTAAAAAACCTGAGTTTTTTAGGTGTCGATTTTCTGATTCCGATCGGGGGCGACGATACGTTAAGTTATGCTGTGAGGTTATATCAGGAGGGTGTTAAAGTAATTGCCATTCCCAAAACAATGGACAATGATGTTCCCGGAACCGATTACTGTATTGGTTTTAGTACATGTATTACCCGTACAATTAATATGACCAATACGCTTCGTACTTCGGCAGGTTCGCATGAGCGAATTCTGGTGGTGGAAATCTTTGGTCGTTATGCGGGATTTACAGCAATGTTGCCTACTATGGCAGGAGCAGCCAATCGTTGTGTTATTCCTGAGCATAAATTCAATATTGAAAAATTGACTGAATTGCTGATCGAAGACCGTTACCGTACCGCCAGCCGCTATTCTGTTGTTCTGGTATCGGAGGGTACTACTTTCGATGGCATGGACGAAATGATGTATCAGAGCCAGGAAAGGGATATGTATGGTCATCAGAAACTGGGGGGGATTGGTAATACTATTTCCGAGAAAATCAGATCATTATCTCCCAAGTTTAATAAGGGAGTAAAGCTGAATACTATAAGTCAACAACTAGGTTATCTTGTTCGTGGCGGGGATCCTGATGCTATTGATTCAATAGTTCCCATGGCTTATGGCAATCTTGCCCTCGACCTTATAATGAAAGGAATTCACGGTCGCCTGGTTGTTCTTCGAAATGGCCGGTACGATAATGCACCAATTGATGTTGTGGTAAGTTCAAGAAAAGTTGTTGATATCAGGAAATATTACAATGCCGAACGCCTTCGTCCTCATTACAAAAGTTTCGAGTTTCAGCCTTTGTTTATAATGACAGGAGGTTCATTCTGATATTTCAATTAGTTGATCATCAGGAAGATTTTTACAATATAATTATTGGCGAGGAACTTTTTTCTGCTTTTAAATTGTTTTGCAGAAGTCACGCGTGTCGAACAAACCCGTGGTGACAAAATAGAGTTTTTTCTGATGATTATGAGTGATTTATCTTCTTTAGGTAAGTTTTGCAATGTTAAGGCAGCATTTTTTTTTATACTAAAAGCTCCGATACAAACAGCCCATTTACCTGTTATGGTTACCGGTTCCTGTGTTATTGGTGAAGAAAAGATGACAGTGTCAGTTATTACTTTTGATAGAGTATCGTTGTCGGTTTTTGACTGTAAGGAATGAATGCTGTCTATGTATCGGTTATAAATAGTTGTGGTGTCAATATCGTCAATCGAAAGCGGAAAATTTCCTGAAAAGATACAAGATGAAAATAACGCTCCTGTTGAAATTGTGGCACAATAACGACGAAAACCGATTCTTTGTTTTTAAACATGCAAAGCCTTTAATAAAGTAGCAAATAATAACATGCAATTTGATAGAGCTATACGATAAAAAGGCAATTGAGTTTTATAAAATCTGATTAATATGATTGATTTATCTGTTTCCTACCTTGGATTAGAATTGAAAAGTCCGCTTATTGCTGCCAGTTCCGGAATTACATCAGGAATTAAGAATTTGACAGAACTCGAAAAGCGTGGCGTAGGAGCTGTAGTGTTGAAATCCTTATTCGAAGAGGAAATTGTTTCGGAGATGAAAAGAAAGTTTCAAACCATGAATATGCAGGGATTTGTTTACCCTGAAACGCTTGATTTCTACGAAAAATCCGATTCAGGGGAGGAGGAGACAGCTATTAAATACCTTGAACTTATAAGAGAAGCAAAAAAAACGCTTCAGATTCCTGTAATTGCAAGTATTAATTGTGTTACATCAGGACAATGGACTTACTTTCCCCGCGAAATTCAAAATGCCGGCGCCGATGCACTGGAGCTGAACTTATTCATCCTTCCTACAGATGTTAAAAGAACCGCCTTGGAAAATGAAAGTATTTACTTTTCTATTATTGAAGAAGTAAAAAAGCAGGTTACAATGCCAATAGCTGTTAAAACAAGTTTTTACTTTTCTAATCTGCTTCAGATGCTAACCAGGATATCCGAGAGTGGTGTAAATGGGTTGGTACTTTTTAACCGTTTTTATGCACCCGATATCGATATCGATAGTCTCGAGTTAACAAATGGCAATGTGCTTAGTCATTCCGAAGATCTTTCCCTAACACTCCGTTGGATTGCGCTGATATCGGGCCGTATTTCATGCGATTTGGCAGCAACCACGGGAATTCATACGGGAAGAGATCTTGCAAAGGTTTTACTGGCCGGAGCGGATGTGGCTGAAATAGCTTCAGTTCTGTATCAACATGGATTAGGTTCGGTCGACACCATTCTTGGGGATTTTACAAACTGGATGAATACAAAAGGCTTTTCATCCCTCAGAGATTTTAAAGGAATGCTAAGCCAGGAAAATGTTTCAAACCCTGCCGCTTACGAAAGAGTGCAGTTTATGAAACATTTCCGGGGATATAAATCGAACAGTATATATTAGAGTGTATTAAGGGATTTGATATTTGAATATTCAAATTCAAAATCAATTTCGAAGCAATCTACAAACTGTTTTTTCATAGCTCTTTTGAGACTTGCAGGATCTTCGCAGTAAAAAATGAAGGCGCCACCCCCACCTGCTCCGCATATTTTGCCGCCAAAAGCTCCATTTGCTTTGGCGAACGAATACATGCTATCGAGATATTCGTTTGATGTTGCAGGAGCCAGTTGTTTTTGAGCTTCAAAATTCATTTCCATTATACGGGCACATTCAACGAAGTTTTCATCTTTCAGTGCGTGATAAAACAGTTTTCCATATTCAGCAATTTTTAAAAGAGCATCTTTCCCGGATGCCGATTTGTAATTCTGATAAACCTGTTCAACAGCAAGTTGTGCATTTCTCGAAACTCCAGTATGCAGCAAAAGCAAGTTATGTCTGAATTTTTCGAGTAACGAAGAAGAAACATCGCCATCACTCAACGGATTGGCATAATCCTGCCCGAATTCGAAACAATTGAAACCTCCATAAACTATAGAATATTGATCCTGACGACCAATTCGCCTAGTTATGTTCTTGTTTTCCAGGTTAAATAAATCTTCTGCTATGGTCGAAAGTGATTTCGATTCGCTGTTATAATTTTTAGCGCTCAGCATTTCCAGTAGTTTGGCGGCAGTTGATGTGCTTAATCCGCTTCCCCTTGGATATCCCGAAAAATTAAATCTTCCTGCTTTATATTCGATAAAAGGTTTTATGGCAACATTCGAAACAAATCCTTTTTCACCATCCATAATATAAGGAACATCCGTCCAGCCTCCTGCAAAATCAATACGGAGAGGTGCTTTGTACGAAAAGTTTATTTTATCAATAATCCGGGTTGTTGAGGTTGGTTCCAGTTCTTCAGGAACTACTCTCTGTACAAAAGAAATACTGATACCCAGCTTATCGCATATGGCTTTTTTTGAATCTAATCCCGAATCGTCATCATTCAGAATGAAAACATCAGGTCGAAGTTCCTCTAAAATATTTTTAAAATCTATTTTTCCAGGTAATATCGTCTCATCATTCAGAACAGCAAAGTCTACATCCAGCAGCGATGCAACAAGATATACACGGTTATTTTCAGGATTTACGGGTCGGCCTGGTCCTTTAAGCTGACTTATTACAACATCTCTTCCGACACCCACAACTAAAATATCGCCAAATTCCCTGCATTGGTTAAAAAAAACAGCATGGCCCGATTGCAGAATATCGTAACATCCAGTACAAAAAACGATCTTTTTACCTGGATTATTTTTTCTGACAAGCGGAAGGTTTTTTACATCCAATACCTTTGATCTGATTCTTTCAAACATTTCTAAAAGATTTTACAATTTTTAAATAAAGCGTTGCATTAATCTGTTTATGCAATTTTATTAAAAAATAGGAATCTGATGAAATTATTAGGTGGGATTATGTTAATTGTTGACGGTTTAACTTTTAGTTGTTTATTAGTTTTTGTCTTTCAGTGTCACAATATTATATCGTACGAAACACTTAAGCAGGATTTTGACTTGAAAATTCTTTATAAAATAGATTTCAAAAGGTTGAATAGGTTGAAATTGATTTTTATTCTTGTAATCTTAACTTGATACTATTTCCATACTGTAACTTCGCCCTGTTTAATTTCCTTATTGCCTTTTAAAATCTTTGCTTGGGAAGGGATCGGAAGCGTGTATTTTTCTGTACCATAATTTACTGCAACCCAAAAACCATCGCGCCACTCTACATAAACAAACTCCGGAAGATCCAGAATCTTTGCACCTGCTCTTTGATATACTGTTCTTAAAACAGATTCTTCCAGGGGTGTTTTAACTGTCCATACACCAATATAAGTAATTGTACCTTTGCCTACTTTATGGGTTGTTACGGCAGCGGTTCCCGAATAGAACTGATCTGCATATGTCGCCAGAGTTTCAGTATCTTTTTCGGGAATGAGCAATTCGGCCCAGATATTCCAGTCGTATACACTATTACCTGTTTTAACTTTACCCTTACCGATGGCGGTAATTGGTCGGTATCTTCCATCCTGGCTCCAATAAGTTTCCAAATGGGTTGTTGTAATAATGTCTCAGGAAAGTGACCATTATTGTCTTTACTACCTGTACGGCAGGTAAGTATCAGGTTACCACCATTTTCTGCATATTGTTGCCATTTGCGGATAATAGTGCTGCCGGTCATAGAAAATGCAGGTGCAATCATAAATGGGTATTCATGCGGATCAAAATCTTCATTTTCACTGATAAAAGTGACAGGTGCTCCCATTGATTTTAGACTTTTATAATAAGTATCAATATGTTGCCAGGTATCCCACGACTTGGTATGCGGGCTGGCTTGCATTTCCCACAAATTGTCGGACTTCCAGAGCAGTGCTGTTTTGCGTGATGTCAGGTCGGTTGGAGTTTTGGCATTGGCATCATAATATTTTCAAGCTCTTTGATTTCCCCTATTGCCTGAACGAATTCTTTTCCTCCCCGGGACACAGTAATACCATCGGTTTCCATTATTCCTTTATGATAATGTTCACTTCCAAATATAGGTTGCCGAAACCTGTAGGTGCAGGTAAACTTATCCCCAAGGCCAAAGCAGTGCCATATCCACATTCTTACAGCTCCGGGTAATGGTTGTGCGTTATATCTGCCCCAGTTGATTTGCCCTGGTTGAAGTTCCATAATCCCGGTAAACCCTTCAATTGATTTTGTTAATTCTGTTGAAAGGGAAAGATCAAGTCCGTGGCCCAGTCTGAAACCCTGGTCGCCTGCCGGATTATCCAGATATGTACTCAATAGATACATAGTGTGAGAAGCAAAATCCAGATCACCTTTGTTACGGAAGGGATCCACAGGAGACAGAAATTTATAATAAGCATAATTCGTTGTTAACCATTGATCCGGATTGATGTTTTTCCGGAGCAGGTTGGCCTGAAATCGGATCGACAAAGCAATTGCATCAGCGGTGTATCTTTTGAAATCAAGTAAGGCATGTGGATTATTCGAGGACTCTTTATCATTGGGGATTTTAATCTGGCCAAAGTGGTTATAAGTACTGCTCCAGAAAGAAGTGCCCCAGGCTTTATTCAGTTTTTGAATATCGTTGTCGTATTTTTTAAGAAGCCACTCGGTAAAGTCAGTTTGAGCAAAAGCCGAATAGTCATAATTTGTGCTCAAATGAGGTTCATTGTCAATTTGCCATCCCCAAATTCGTTTATCGTTTCCGTATCTTTTTGCCATTTGTGTTACAATGCGTTCAATGTATTTTTATACACCGGATGGTTTTGATTTGCATGAAGTCTGTTTCCTCCATGAGCCTGGCGAATACCCTCGGCGTTTACCAGAAGAATTTCAGGGTATTTGTTTGTAAGCCAAGCTGGCGGACAGGGAGATGGTGTACAAAGAATCACTTTTAATCCATTTTTGGCAGCTTCGGCAATGCAGTAATCAAGCCATTCAAAGTTGAACTTTCCATCTTCCGGTTCGAGGTTAGCCCACGCAAATTCGGCCATATGAGTAAATGAAAACCCCAGCTCAGCCATTCGTTTCAAATCCCGCGACCATTGATGCTGCTCCCAGTGTTCAGGATAATAATAAGCTCCAACCGGCATCATATTTTTGGCTGGAAAAAATTTTTCAGAATTCTGTGCGAAGTTAAATGCTGCAGTTTGCAGGAGAAAGAAAAATATCATCAGTAGTTTTAACATAGACGCGTGTGGAAGTTATAACAATAAAACTGTTGTGTGTGCGATTAAGTATGTGTTTGATGAATTTTATTCCAATAACATATTAATTTGGTTACCTAACGGCTCTCAATTTTATATTTAACATTGTTTTCGTTTTCCGAAATTTGAGCATGGGTTGAACGATTCTGTTTAATTCTTGTTTGTCAATGTATGGTTCAAATATTCAATAGGTAAATAATGTTTATATATAGGTTTTTATATTTATTTATAGCAGCTTTCTCCATTTCCGGAAACATTTTCTCACAGCAGGGGGATACTATCAATCGAGAAACAGCTTTATTTGTAAATAAGCTTGATGAAGTTGAAGTTAAGGCATTATACAGTAATATTGTTTCGAGGCGATTTCCGGCTACAGTTTATGCCATTCAGATTAACACAACCGATATACTTTTACCTGTAAATATCAACGAAAGCTTTAATAAAATTCCATCTGTATATACACATTCCGGAACTTTTAATACCAGCCGTATCACCATGCGCGGCATTGGTACCCGATCACTTTATGGCACCCGGAAAATTAATGCACTTATCAACGATATTCCACTAACCTCGGGCGAAGGAGATACATTTATCGACGATATTGATCTCCAATTTGTAAGCAGCATGGAAGTGATTAGCGGCCCAACTTCCGGTATTTACGGACCTTCCCTTGGCGGTACAATTCTATTATCCACCAAAGCTTTATCTTCAGAATCTTCTGTCTCAGTCAATACCGGAAGTGGTTCTTTCGGAACTTTTCAAAACTTTGTTAATTTAAATCTGGCAAGGGTAAAACCAGTTTGGCATTGTTGTACAAAAATACATTATCCGATGGGTACCGTGAAAATAATGAATATAGGAGAAATTCCTTTCTTGTAAATTTTCAGACTGAAAGGAAAAATCGTTATGGAATTATTTATTATTATTTACCGATGTAAATGCGGAGATACCAAGCTCGATCGACAGTATTACTTTAAAGATAGGCCCGATGCAGCAGCAGCAAATTGGGCAAAACAAGAGGGAGAGAAAGTACAGACAGGCTTTTAACAGGCCTCACATGGGAATATGCTTTT
>JAAUTT010000092.1 GCA_012031335.1 Bacteroidales bacterium
TTGAAGATAATGCAGATGCACATTTAAAAAGAACTATTATGGGCCGAGAAGTAGTAGTAGCCATAACCAATGGAGAACTTGATTTTGGTCCCTGGGAGCAAATTTTTTATGGAGAATTTGATGGAAAAAGAAGCAAAAGACTCCTTGTCAAAATAATCGGTGAATAGCTTCTGCTGATGGTTTATTTCCAAAAAAAATTTAACTTTAAGAAAAAACTGTTGAAGATGTTTCGAATTTTAAAACTTTCACTACTTTTTATCCTTATCAGTAATCAGTTAATTTCTCAAAGCAATGCGCTTATATCTTCCGGAAATGAAAAACTGCAAAGGAAGATTTTCAGCGAAGCATTGAAAGATTTTAATCAGGTATTACTGGAAAATCCGGATAATATTCAGGCAATTTGCGGATCTGCACTGGCACAGAATGGCCTGGGAAAAACGCAGGAAGCACTTGCGCTTGCTGAAAACAGCCCTAAATAAAAACCCTCAAAGCGACATAGCCAATTATACAAAAGGTGAAATTTTTATTGTTAATAAAGACTTCCCTGGGGCTATCGCCTTGTTTAATAAAGCTCTGGAAGTGAATAATTCGCATTTCCCTTCCTATATCGCTAAATCCAAGACTTACAATCTGATGGGAGATGTTAAGGAAGCATACAAAGTTCTGGATAATGCTATCTCTGCTTTTCCTGCAAGTACAGAGCTTTATCTTGCCCGGGGGCAGTTAAACAACAGTAAGGAAAAATATTCCAAAGCCTTAAGCGATTTTGATAAAGCCATAAGCTTGAATTCAAGTAACAACTTATTTGGTATTTATTTCAACAGAGCAATATCATATTCCAATCTGGAAGAATATGAACCGGCTCTTGCCGATTTCAACAAAGCAGCCGAGTTGGAACCATCCAATGGAACAGTTTATTATAGTCGTGGACTCACGAACTATCAATTATCAAATTTCGAAGCCGCAATAAAGGATTTTTTAAAATCGGATGAACTGAATCCAAACAATCCGGTTAATTACTACAATTTAGGTATGTCGTATTATAAACTTGAAGATGTTGAAAATGCATGCAAATATTTTCATAAATCATGCGGACTAAATAACACCAATGCATGCAAATGATCATTATGAGCTGTTCGGATAAAAACCGATAAGTAAAGTTACCAGAGATTTTTCTTAAGGTTATTTATAGTATAAATAATTCTCATATACTGATCGTTCGTAAATGTACAACGACATGCATCTTTTCCGAACGACATAAAATTTTGTGTGGACGGAATATAAAATTGATTATTGTTGTCTTTAAAGGCCCCGGTATATTCGCAATTATTATCCACAAAACCTGCAATTACCGGATCGGCTGGTGTATCACAACAGCGGTCACCAGTTTTATCACAATTAACATTTTTCACCACCTCATTGCCAAAAGCTGTTTCATGTGTATGGTAAAGATTGAAAAAATGCCCAAACTGGTGAATAATTTCGTTACTCGAAACCATATCCTTTCTTAAAAATATGGCATCTTTTAATTCAGATGGCATTAATGCATATCCATTGACTTCTGAGCCAAATTTATCAATTAAACCTGATGCAAAATATAAATTAATAGTATTGGTGGAATAATGCTGTATTAATAAATCCCGCTCATTGCGTGCACCATTAATAATATTAAACTGGTAATTATCAATATAGTTAAAGGCACAAATATGAAATTTAACCTTTATTAGTGAAAAAGCGTTATTAACCCGGTCCAAAGCAGAAACAACCGCAGCATTGGTGATTCCTGGTGTCCCTGTTTCATCTTTAACCACATAAACAGTAACCATAAGCTCCAAATCAAGTTGAGGCAAGCTCTCATAAGATTTTACAGCTGGGATATTTATGGTATTCTCCAATGTCATTTGCTCAGTTGTAACATAGGTTCCACAGGAACCTTCCTGAGCCAGGACGCTGGTTAATTTGAAAAAATGAATACAGGCTAATATTAAAAATATCCGGATTTTCATCAGTATATAATTTTTAAAGTTTGGTGACTATTTGTAACCTCCCATGTTCGAAAATTAAATATAACCGAAGTTGTATGCACATCACATTCGTATTTAATATTTTAAGCCCTAGTTCGAATCTTCTCCAGAATCGATATCATCAGTTTTGGAACTTAATGTACCAATAACTCTGAATTCAGTTCTCCTGTTCTTATCACGGCCTTCGGAATTATCTGTACCATCAGGATTAAAGTTATTGGAAACTGGTTTCTCAGCTCCATATCCAACAGCAGATAATCTGTTTTTATCAATTCCCTTGCTTACTAAATAATTTATAACATTATCAGCACGTTCCTGCGACAGCTTTTTATTGTATTCGCTGTTACCAACACTATCGGTATGCGACCCTACCTCAATAATAAGGTCGGGAGCTTTTGCAATAATTCAAATAATGTACTGTCAATCGATTTTTTAGCGATCTCCGAAAGTGTTGCATCATTAAATGCATAATACACATTCCTTAACACTATGGGCTGGTCGGTTATAACATTTACCCAGATGGGAGGCATTTCAATAGTAAAAGAAAAAGTAATTAGTTCGGTTGAAAGGTGAACCTGTTCGTTAAAATACTGAAACCCCTCCATTTCAAATTTGTAATTTTTATCTGGTATCAGATCAAAGTGATATCGGCCATTTTCATCAGTGGTATCGCGGTCAATAAATACTTTTTCCTTGGTCTCATTATCAATCATATATAATCCGACGTACTGCACCTTTCATTGGTTTAATGGAGTCGGCGGCTTTAGCAAAGTTAAAATCGTTATAGTCCTTTTTGGGACCATATTCAGTTTTTTCATTGGGAAATACCTGCCCGGAAACATCGAGTCTTATAAAATCGGTCCAACGATAGGAATATATATCATCGCAGCAGGTAGGATTATGTAATGCTACTCCACCTGGTCGATTGGAAGTGAAAAAGCCATCTTCTCTGTTTCGGGAAGTTGTAAAATATAAATCGTCGTAGCTGGAATTCAGAGGATATCCAATGTTTACAGGTGTATACCATTTCCGAAGTTCACCCATAGCGGAAAAGATATCCAATCCGCCCAATCCTGCCTGACCCGAAGAACTGAAATAGAGCGTACGGGTGCTAAATTCATAGAAAGGAGTGACCTCATCGCCAGCTGTATTTATTTTCGTTCCACAATTTCCTGGGAGCTGAAAACCTGTTTCTTTTTGGGATTATAAATTGAATACCAGATATCCATCCCTCCTCTTCCACCAGGTCGGTCGCTTACAAAATAAAGGATATCAAAATTCGATTTCGAAGTTGTTCCTAAACTTGGCTGTGTTGCAGTATAATCGGGATGATTAATCTGATCATCAAGTCTTTGGGAACAGACCATGAATCTCCCAATTTTCTGAGAAATAAATTTCACATTTCATTTTATTCTGCCAATTTTTACCGCACCTGGTAAAATAAAACCGGTTACCATCTACTGGAAATGAACCATTACCGGTTTCTACTCTAGCCATATTAATAACTTCTGAGAATTTTTCGCCACCTATCCAGTCATTTCCAACCTTTTTAGCTTTGTAAAGCTGTCGCACTGGCAATGGTCCCGGGTGGTCGCGCAGAAATTTGTTTGCGGAATCCAGTTTTAGAGATCCATAAATAAGAATAGAGTCGCTTAATGAGATTGGAGAGAATTCGATATGTGATTTATTGATAGTCGAATTCAGATGTTCCATAGAAATTTTTAATGGCTTACTGATTAATGCCTGAGCTATTTCGCAGCCTCTTATTTCATCACGCAGCACTGCGCTATTGATTGTCTCACTTCTGAAATCCTTAAGTTTTCGTTGAGCTTTGGTAAATACCTCTTTGGCTTCTTCGTATTTACCAAGGGCTTTTAACATCTGTCCCTGATAAAAAACAGAAACGGGATATTTTGCAGCTGCATTCTTATAAACTTTGGCATACTGAGACGCGGCTTTTTCATAATTCCTGGAAACCCGGTACAACTCGGCCAACCGAAAACCCAAATCGTGATCGTTTGGTTTTATTTTGCAATATCTTTCAAGATAATCAATAGCAGTATAAACATCACCCAAACGGTCGGCATTTTTGGCGAAATTTTTAAGTTGTCCTGCCGATAGCCATTGATTCTCAGTTTTAGTTTGAGCAGAGATCCCGGCTGGTAATACAACCAAGATCAACACCAGAATGATATTTTTAAAATCTCTCACAGGGTATGGTAAAAGTATTTAAAACAGTGCTGATACTTCGGTATATTAATGTCAGTTCAAAAGCGCCCCGGCTATTTGTAAAGCTTTTTAGGGGGGATATATTCAGGTCATAACTAATTCCGATCTGAAAATTCCTGAAAACCACACCCCCCATAATTATAAATGCATCCGTATTACCTG
This sequence comes from Bacteroidales bacterium, assembly GCA_012031335.1. Next base: position 4,416 of record JAAUTT010000092.1, read on the forward strand.
CAAGAGTATTGCGAAGATAAACACCTGCATTTACCTGTCGAACTCCTGAAGCATTAGGAGCAAGGATATATCCAAAGTCGGATCCTGCAATGTAATCTTTGGCCTTGGCCTGATTTAACACCAAAACCCGGGGTTGAAGTATAAACGATTGAGAAATATCGTATTTAACAGCAGCACTAAACCCAATTTTCATTGGTAGCCTGGTATCGGCTCCATAAAAACTTTCTTTGGGATTATTGAGATGATATAATGAAAATCCAGCTTCGGGCGTCAGTTTACCATATTTCTTCTGCCATATAAATCCCATGCCAACATCGAGATAGGATAACCGGTCACCATCTTCAGCTCCTGAGCTGAGAAGCGGATTATATTGACCGAGTGATGGATCCCACTGTGCAGGAAAAGTTATATCGCTAAAATCTACTACCCGATGCATAAATCCAACCTGTAGTCCGCCATGTAAAAGATGATTGTTGATATTACGGTGATAAGCGCCTGAAAAGACAAATTGGGTAGATTTTAAAGCTACATGACCTGAATTGTCATTCAAGATATAAACCCCGCCACTAAGATGATGGCTATGAACATAAAACTGTCTTTCGAAAGATACGGCAAGTGTGCGGTAAGGTTGGGCAATAGAACGCCACTGGTTACGATATCCGGCTGTTGCTTGCCAGTCGCCGTCAAAAATTCCTGTGGAAGCAGAATTAATAACCATTGGAACATTATAAAACTGACTGAAGTGTATATCCTGGGGAAAAACTGCACCGGAATACATCAGTAATGTGGCTAGTAGTATCGTTTTAACAGCTCGCAAAATTGCTTACTTTGTTAGTTAACCGAAATTCTTTTGTAAGATAAAATATTCATTCTCTTAAAAAAATTTCGAATTTAGGCCCAATATAATTATTTTTTCAACATATTAGCATATTGAAATTATTTTTCGAGCGTATATTAAGTCATTTTAATATCGCATACTAATACAATATTAGATGAAGGCTAAATCAACACTACTAACCTGCTGCATAATATTCATGGCCTTTTCGGATATTTCAGCCCAGATAGTTGCCAGCTTTTCCATTGATAAATCTACTGGCTGTTCTCCTTTGAGTGTAGAGTTTACCAACTCAAGCACCGGGCCTGGTACATTAACTTATACCTGGTCGTTTGGCAATGGCAATAGTTCTGATCTACAAAACCCAAAAGCGGTTTATTCAACCTCAGGCACATACATAGTAAGATTAACTGTTTCAAATGGATCGGAAACCAAATGGATTGAAAAGAATATTGAGGTTTTTAAAAATCCAGTCGCCAATTTCTCTGCAAATGCAAAAGGATGCGTTCCTATTAATATTGCATTTACCGATGTATCTGAAAAAGGTAATGCCAATATTAACAAGTGGAACTGGGATTTCCGTAACGGAGTTCTTAAAACAGAACAAAACCCATCAATCCTTTATAATAATCCGGGTAATTACGATGTTTTTCTCGAGGTAATTGATGCTAATGGGTGCAAGTCATCCATCGAAAAAAAGAGTTTTGTTGATGTAGTTGAAAAGCCCACGATAAGTTTTATGCTACCCCTCCCAATTCATGTACAATTCCGGCTAATATTCTGTTTACAAACCAATCGGCAGGAGGAGGAACACTCTCATACCTATGGGATTTTGGAGGCGGAATAACTTCAACAAGCAAAAATCCTTCGCATACTTATACAGCCTTTGGAACTTATGATGTTAAATTAACTGTATCATCCGATTATGGATGTAACTCAACATTAAGTGTTCCGGCAGTTGTTATTGGACAGGTGAAAGCGGCCGGAACTCTTAAGCAGGGTTCCAAACAATTGAAAATAATAATATTATATGCACAGGTGCTGTAGAATATGTAATTCCTCAGCTGGAAATACAAATTGTTTCTGGGATTTTGGAGATGGCACTTTTTCATATGAGCCTTCGGGCACTCACAACTATTCCAATGCCGGCAACTTTAAGGTAAAACTTATCGCAGCTCCGGGAGATGCATGCGCCGACACCATCTCGTGGAATATTACAGTCGAAAAAGCTATTTCAAATTTTACGCTTACCCCCGAATCATCATGCAATCCTTCCACCTCAGTAGCGCTTGCAAGTCAAACATATACAAATTTAACTTCCTATAAATGGACTTTTCATGACAATTCGACCTCGACTGAACAAAGTCTCATTAAGAACTTTACTCAGGTAAAAGACAAGGATCCGTTTGAGATTCACGAGGCATCGGGTTATCCTGTAAAACTTACGGTTACAAGTCAAAATGGTTGTAAGGACAGTGTAACTAAATATTTTACGGTTCAGCAACCTACTGCGCTTTTTCGACTTCGGCTGTTGCAGGATGTGCACCTCTCAATGTTACTTTTACCAGCCAAAGTCAATCGGGGGATCCCATTGACGATAAAAAATGGTTTCTGGGTGAAGGTACTCCCCAATTAACAAAATCAGATATTTATTCGCACACCTATAATAATCCCGGAACTTACGAAACTTACCTTGTTGCTTATACGGCCTCGGGATGTAAGGATACTTCCTATAAAATTACCATCAAAGTCGGAAATAAACTAACCCCGGATTTTATACCGGGAAGTCCAACATTCAATTCCTCAGAAAAAATTGATTTAATAAACCAATCACCAGCAGGGGTGGATAAATGGCACTATACAATTGGAGGTAAAAACGTGCCTGGTTGTCCCGATATTGCCAGTCCATCTTTTTTTCTTAAAACAGATACTGGCTCACTTACTGTTAAACTTGTTACTGAAAGTAACGGTTGTATTTCAGAAAAAATAAAAACGGATGCTTTAAAAAACAATGGTCCGGTTGGAAGTTTCACTTATAATAATAATTGTAATAACAGCCGATCTGTTACCTTTAAAGGTGTTGCCAAAAAAGCCACTTCGTTTAAATGGGAATTCGGAGATACGCAATCCAACACTTCCGACCTTGAAATTACGTATATTTATCCTTCAGAAGGGAATTATACAGTCAAACTCATCACTTTCAACGGGGTATATTCCGACACAACTATCCGGCTTGTTAAAGTGAGGGATCATCAGCCATCCTTACCGCTGCGCCTGAGGTTTGTGCCAATCAAACCGTTTACTTCAACAGTAAACTCTCAGATAAGTTATTTGATTCCTGCACTGAAAAATATCTCTGGGATTTTGGAGATACTACACAATTGATCAGAACCAGAAAAGACTCGGTGGGTCATTCGTATGTACATGGCGGATTTTATCCGGTAAAGCTTTATGCCTTTTATGATGACGGTTGTGTTGATTCGATTACCCGCAATATCCGTGTTTACAAACCAAAATCCATGTTCAACATAGATAAAACGGAAGGTTGCGCTCCTCTTCCTGTTGTAATTACCGATGTTTCGGTTCCTGATGTGCATCCTATAAATTTCTGGAGTTGGGATTTTGGGGATGGTTACGACTCCACATACAATACGAAAACAAACACGCTAAATAAGGTATTCGGATTTCCGGGAGTTTATACAACAACTTTAATGGTATCGGACGATTTTGGTTGTAGTGCAACTTTCGAAAAGAAAATTTCGACAGCAGTGCCGCAGGCCTCATTCAGCGCAGTTTCCAACACTCAAATATGTGTAGGAAATGAAGTGAGCTTTATGATTGACTATCCAAATCCTGACAGCGCTGTATGGGACTTTGGCAATGGTAAACTGATCCGTTCGGTTGCCATTCCAACAAAACATATGTATTCCGATACAGGAAGTTTTGACGTATCGCTTACTATTTATAAATACGGATGCAGCGATAATTATACCTACAACAAATATGTTCAGGTACAAAAAGCCGATGCACGGTTTACGGCTTCGGACACAGTCTATAATTGTTATCCCCGGAAAATTACCCTTTCTCATACCAGCGGAAACAATTCTGTTGAAACCGGTCAGTGGTTTTACGGACATAATAATAACAGTTCTCAGGAATATACACCCACAACAAGTTATAATTACACTGAACCGGGTATCTTTAAAGCCAAACTTCGGATTGAAACAGGTTTTGGGTGTTCCGATACTTTTAGCAGAACGATAAAAATATCAGGACCGAAAGGTCAGTTTGAAGTTACACCAAAACTAGCCTGTAAGGGTGATGAAATAACTTTTACCTTAACCGATACCTCAAATGTATATAGTTTTGAATGGGACCTGGGTGATGGTAATTTTTCCAAAGCCAATCCTGTCAAACACCACTATACCAGTGTAGGTGATAAAGCTGCAAAACTTATTCTTTCGGGAGATAACGGAAAATGTATTGCTCCTGCAATCGAGCAAACCATTTCCATTTATCAGGTAGTTGCAGGCATTAACATGTCCGATACATCGGCATGTGAAGGAACGGCCTTCGAATTCAAGAATTCTTCTATAGGAGCCAATAGTTATCAGTGGGATTTTGGCAATGGTAGCACTTCAACAATGGAATCTCCCCAACAAATTTTACCAAAAGGCCTGTATAAAGTTGCTTTAAGTGTTGGCAGCGCTGAAGGATGCAGAGATACTGCCATTCAGTATGTAGTTGTAAATGCTGTTCCTTTGTTATCGATTAGTAATGATACAACGATTTGTACCGGAGATACTGCTATCTTAAAAGCTTTTAGCAATCATTCCATAAATTGGTTACCTGTTGACGATTTGAGTTCAGCTAATAATGGAATCACCAAAGCAGGACCTAAACAGAGTTTGTATTACACAGCTTATGCAACCGATGCCTTATCGGGATGTTACAAAAAAGACTCAATATATGTTACTGTTCAACAGGTCCCTGAAATAGATCTGAATATCGAATCAACTTCTGTTATTGCGGGACGACCAGTTCAATTAATTGCAAATACTGAAGATAATGCCATATTTGAATGGATTCCGGCTGATTTCCTTTCGTGCAGCAATTGTTTTAACCCTGTCTCAACAGCTCGTGTAACCACAAATTATCTTTTAAAAGTGACCGATAAAAATAATTGTTTTACAGTGGAACATCCATTTGTCATCAATGTTGAGGAAGGAGAAAAAAGCTTTGATGTACCTACAGCATTTACCCCTGGAGGAGGTGAGGCAAACAGTATTTTTAAGGTTCAGGGATATAATGTAAAACAGTTACTGGAATTTAAAATATACAACCGTTGGGGTAATCTGGTATTCTCAGGTACCGATCTGTCTCAGGGCTGGGACGGAACTTATCAGGGGAAAGCCCAACCGATAGATTCGTACGTTTATACTATAAAAGTTGAAACTTTCGATGGTAAAATTGAAACTAAAACCGGAACTCTTTTACTATTAAGATAAGATAGGACTTGTATATTAAATTGCACCAAACTGAAAAGTTAACTATTGGCTGACTCATCTTTTTGATATTCCCATTTTCGGATGAGCCATTGGTTGTTTTGATCTCATCCATATGAATCATTAACTTCTGTTTCATAATTCCCCAGGTATTTGTGGTATGTTTGGTCATTTTTGTGGTCCAGGTATGAATAAGGTCATCC
>JAAUTT010000093.1 GCA_012031335.1 Bacteroidales bacterium
AACACCCAGCCAGTTGGGAGTTTCCGATTTCCGGGTCATGTTAATCCGGATAGCCCAGGTTAACCATGCTGTTAAGCCGCATATCGTTTCCGCTGTCGTAGAAAAAATAGAGATTATACGAAGAATAAAACTGATGCCTTATATAACCCCGGTTTACAAACCACAGACCCACCTCGCCGGTTAAATCGGTTACGGGTTTATTTTTAATCAAACTGGCACCAATTCCACCTTTAAGCGCCAACATATCCATCTGTCCGTTCCCTTTGCCAGGCTTGTAAGTCAGGTTACCATCCCTGGAAATGTAACTGTAGGTATAAGTGATTCGTCCGCGTTTGGCAGCAGTGGAATCCAGTACCTCCCGGATAATACTGATCAGGCTGTCGGAAAAAAAGTTCCCGGGTATCGCTGAAAAGTATCCTCAGGAAATAACTTTGAGCCTGAATATTACACTGGTAACTGAAATTATAGGCGGTATTTTCCCCGTTATCCAGGATAATCATTTCTGTGTTGGTATTTTCGTTAACAGTAAGATATTTCCCAGGCACATAGTTAATAATGGCCGAACCCCGGGCTGGCAAAGTTTTATTTTCCTTAAGCATTTCGCCCATACTCCGAATATCCTTTTCTACCTGTTCGCCAGGATTACCCGGTTTATAAAGGATTAAATGCACTCCGGCCCTGTTATCAATTCTTATGCTAACGGAATCCTGCCGGGTAGGTTGCGCCACAGCAATTGATGTGTATCCTGCAAACAACGCTGCAAGCATTACCCTGTTTATTATTGTTTTCATTTTTTCAATTTTTTAAGATTAAGCAAATTGTTTTATAATGTGGCGCCTTACATTCAATGTTTAATATTTTGTTGTTATAGCCAGGTTACCGCTGTTCACCTGTTCCCGCTCCCCACCGAATCTGATGCGGAACCCCCTGGATTTTGCCTTGCTTTCGCCGACAGAATTTGTAATCAGTATTTCAGTATTCTGTAAAGAGGTTGGTTGCTGCTGCACAATTTCTGTTTCGGGGCGATTTTCTAAATTCTGCACCTGTTCTTGTGCTATTTCATTATTCCGGTATACTATTTTTTCAATATACACTGTATCAGTCCGGGTAATAGTTGATACAACCGGCTGGTTAACAAATACTTTCTTCACTACAATAACTGTATCTTTCTTTGGCATTACTTCCCCCTGAGCTGTACCGGTTACCCGGACAGAATCTTCGGTAAGAATTGATTTTCTGTTGAATTGACTAATCAGAGCAGCCTGGGTAGTTACCGACTGCTTTGTGCGGACAAGAGAAAACCACAAAAAAGAAGAAACAAAGAGCAACAACACACAGGCAGCTGCCAGAGACAGGAACAGCACCGGTATTTTCCGGCGGCGCGACTGTTGTACCTGGTTCCATATCCTTTCCTGAGCTTCGAGGGCCTGGCTATCGTAATAACTCTCCGAAGCCTCCATAGCATTCTTCACGATAGCATCAATATTTGTGTACCATATGTTTGGGCTTTTTTCATTTTTCGATTATGTAAATCCGTGCTTTCCGTAGCTGCGATTTCGATGTATTTTCACTTATATTCAGCAAACCTCCGATTTCTTTATGCGAATATCCCTCCAGGGCAAACAGGTTAAAAACCAAACGATAACCGGCAGGCATGGTTTCGATAATGGTCCGGATCTGTTCCGCGTCCATATTTTCCATCTCTTCCTCCTCAGGGGCCGGGGAATCGAAGGCTGTCATATCTTCGCTATACTGCAACTGGTTTCGTGAAGTAACCAGTCGAATAGCTTCCCGGATTACGATAGTTCTGATCCATTTGTTAAGGCTGTATTCGCCACGGTATTCGAACCGGGCAATATTGTCGAAAATACGCGTAAATGCCAGCACAAGGGCATCTTCGGTATCGTGGTGGTTTGCCAGGATGCGCATGGAAAGACGATACATTGGGCGGTACCAGGCATTGAATAAAACCCCCTGGGCTACCTTGTTTCCACTTTTACAATGATCAATAATTTCGCTGAATTCCAATTTACCCTATTTAACCGTTTAATTGAATAACCCCGATTTTTTGTTCAAGGTTGCCCCGAAAGGTAAAAAGATTTGAATTTTTTGAAAGATTTTAAAATGCGATAAAAAATTTAATGTTGATAGACCCTGATGCTTTATTAATTGAGGACCAAAATTTATAAAAAAGCCATAACACCTTTTTATGAATTTTGTATGAAGTAATATCCATTACTTTTTAATGCATTTATTTTAAATTATTTATATATTTATTAGAGATTTTAAGATTTCTATAAAACTGGCATATCTAATTTTTATTTAATTCTAATTTCTATAGTTATGGCTCCTATTCCCGGCAAAGTTCAACTTCGGTTAACGGCAGCACTGAAGAAATTCCAAAGCATGTTGCAAATGCAAAATCAAAAGACATAAATGAATCTGATACAGTTGTAATCATAACCGACATCCTCTCGGAACTTTTCGGCTATGATAAATACTCCGAAATAACTTCGGAGCAGGCTGTAAAAAAAACATGGTGCGACCTTGCAATTAAAATTGAAGGTAAACAACACTTTATCCTTGAAGTAAAAGCAGCAGGTTTAGAGTTAAAAGATGATCACATAAGGCAAGCGGTTGATTACGGCTCAAATGCAGGTGTTGACTGGGTAATTTTAACAAATGGAACTTATTGGAAAATATTCAAAATTCTATTTAGTAAACCTGTTGCACATGAGTTGGTATATGAGTTTGACTTAAGCAAGTTAAGCGCAAAAAAAGAAAGTGATCTGGAACTTCTTTATTGTGTATGCCGTGAAAGTCTGGGCAAATCGGTCCTTGAAACATTCCATGCACAAAAACAAACTCTCAGCCGTTTTGTGATAGGCCAGATTATTCTAACTGAGCCTGTTCTGGATGCTATTAAGAAAACCTTGAAAAAAGTAGCCAACGATGTTAGAGTAACAAACGAAGAAATCCTTCCAATTCTCGAAAACGAAGTGTTAAAAAGAGAAGTGCTTGAAGGAGATAAAGCCTGTGAAGCAAAAAAACGAATTGCGAAAGCAATGAAAGTTGGAGAAAAGGAAAAAGTTAAAGAAATAGCATAAGTTTTTGGTTGTTTCAAACATTTTATTCATTCATATTGCCAATCTGGTTTTTTAATTCAGATTTAAGCATTAGGAAGGAAGTGATTTATTGATTAAAACGTTAACCCGGTGCGCTGACATCCGGATTTACCATCCTGAAATTCTTCGGTTTGGTTTGATAGAGGTCCTAAGTTGGCTATACAATACACATAACTTTAGTAAAGTGTGCATAATCCCCACATCTTATTTCACCATCCCACTCCTTTTCCTGACTTTTATCATATATTTTCGTCCATTGCTTTTATAAATGCTATTTTTTCTTTTACTTTGCCGGGCATTCATTAAACAAACATGATACAAACATTTGGCATATATCCTCCATTCAGGCGCAAATTCTGCTCCCGGTGAAGGTTTTGTGTATTTTATACAAATCAGTTTTATGAAAACTTGCCTTCACCAGCAGGTTTTTTTTGTTTTTTTAAGGATGTAAAGCAGGTTGTTGCCTGAAAGTTTCGGTAATTTACAGTTAGTTTTAAAAAGAATAAAGTATAAGGAAATGAAAGAAAAAGTTGTTTTAGCATTCAGCGGAGGGTTGGACACTTCGTATTGTGCCAAATACCTGAACGAAGAAAAAGGTTTGGAAGTTCACTCAGCCATTGTCAATACAGGAGGATTTTCTCCCGAGGAGCTCCGGGAAATTGAAACCAAAGCCTACCGGTTGGGTGTGGTGTCGCACAAAACGCTCGATGTTACCAATGACTATTATACACAATGTATCAGGTACCTTATCTTCGGAAACATTCTCAAGAATAATACCTATCCGCTCTCGGTAAGCTCCGAAAGGGTTTTCCAGGCCATTGCCATTGCCAAATATGCCGGTGAAATTGGCGCTACCCACATTGCCCACGGCAGTACCGGTGCCGGTAACGATCAGGTGCGGTTCGACCTGGCTTTTCACATCCTGTGTCCCGAAGTACAAATCATCACCCCCATCCGCGACATGAAACTTTCGCGCGAAGCGGAGATCGAATACCTCAAATCGAAGGGCGTAGTGGCCGACTGGACCAAAATCGGCCTATTCGATCAATAAAGGCCTTTGGGGCACCAGTGTTGGCGGAAAGGAAACCCTGACTTCCAACAAGTCGCTGCCCGAACAGGCTTATCCCACCCAAATTGAAAAACAGGGCGAAGAAACCATTACCATCGATTTCGAAAAAGGAGAGGTAAAAGGCGTTAATGGGAAAAAATTCGCCAATCCCGTTGAGGCATTCCGCGAAATAGAGAAACTGGCCGGGCCCTATGCCATTGGCCGCGATATCCATGTAGGCGATACTATCATCGGTATCAAAGGCCGGGTAGGCTTCGAAGCTGCTTCGCCTCTTATCATTATTAAGGCGCACCACCTGCTCGAAAAACATGTACTCACCAAATGCAGCTGTATTGGAAAGAACAACTCTCGAACTGGTATGGCATGTTCGTGCACGATCCCAGTTTCTCGAACCAGTGATGCGTAACATAGAAAAATTCCTCGACGACACCCAGGAAAATGTTACCGGTAAGGTATTTATAAAGCTGATGCCCTACCGTTTCGAAACTCTGGGTATTGAATCAGCCCACGATCTGATGAATGCCAAATTTGCCAAATATGGGGAAGAAAACACCTCCTTCAGCGGCGAGGATGTTAAAGGCTTTACAAAAATTCTGGCAAACCAGATGAAGATATATTTTGCTATAAACAGTAGCAAGTAATTAGTAGTAAGTCGTAAGACAAAGCAAACATAGTCTTACGACTTACGACCTACGACTTACGACTATATGTATAAAAAACTCACCATCAAAAATAGGCTCGAACGTACTCACCGATGCCAACGGGATGCCCGATGAGGAGCGTATTGCTCACCTGGTCGACCAGATGGCGCAATTGCGTAAGAAGGGAGTGGAAATTCTACTCGTTTCCTCAGGTGCAGTTGCCTCGGGCAGAAAAATTGTGCATTGCCCGAAAAGAACGACCCGGTATCGTGTCGTCAGTTGTGGGCTTCTGTAGGTCAGGTTAAACTCATACAGCTATATTCCGAACTTTTTGCCCGGCATAACATGCTTTGTTCGCAGGTTTTGGTCACCAAGGAAGATTTCCGCGACCGCCAGCATTTTCTTAATATCCGCAACTGTTTGAACACCTTGCTTGAGCATGAGATTATCCCCATCATCAACGAGAACGATGTAGTATCGGTTACCGAGCTGATGTTTACGGACAACGATGAACTTGCCGGACTTATTACTTCCATGATGGATGCCGAAGCCATGATCATCCTCAGCAATGTAGACGGCATTTACAATGGCGATCCCAGTCTGATAGATTCGCAGGTGATTCCTGTAATTGACGACGAATTGAATAATGTAACACGGTATATTTCCACCACCCGATCGAATTTTGGACGCGGGGGCATGATCACCAAATTTTCGATGGCGAAGAAGGTGGCCGATTCAGGTACACCTGTTCATCTGGCTAACGGCCGCCGCGAAAATATCCTGGTAGATATTGTCCGGGAAGATCCCGGTTTGGTGCAAACCTATTTTAAACCAGGCCGCAAAACATCGCCGGTAAAAAAGTGGCTGGCCTATTCCGAGGCATCCGTGAAAGGAGAAATACACATCAACCAGGGTGCTAAAGTTTCACTTTTGGCCAGTAAGGCCAATAGTCTGCTGCCTGTAGGAGTTATAAAATATCAGGTGAATTTCTCAAAGGCGACCTTTGTGAAGATTATCGATGCTGATGGGAAAAATATCGGTATTGGCAAAACACAATACAATTCCGAAACGGCGTTGAAAAAAATGGGTCAGAAAAATCAAAAGCCGGTTGTACATTACGATTATCTGTATTTAAAACATTAAAGTATGGATGTTAAACAGTTATTTATAGATGTAAGGGAAGCAAGCCGCACCCTTGTTTCGCTCGATGAAACAGTTATCGACAACTTGCTTTTGGCCATTGCGGTGGAAGCCGAAAAGCAGATACCTTTTATCCTTGCCGAAAATAAAAAGGATCTGGACCGGATGGATACAGCCGATCCCAAATACGATCGTTTGAAACTTACTGAAGACCGGATCAGGGCCATTGCTTCCGATATCCGTAATGTGGCTTCATTACCTTCGCCGCTGGGAAGAGTTCTCGATGAGTTAACCCGTCCCAACGGATTGAAGATTTCCAAGGTAAGCTTCCCGATGGGAGTAATCGGTATAATCTACGAAGCCCGTCCTAATGTGACTTTCGATGTTTTTTCGCTCTGTCTGAAAGCTGGCAATGCCTGTATACTCAAGGGTGGCAGCGATGCATCTGCCTCCAACGAGGCAATTGTAAAGATCATTAAACAAGTAATTACCTCGTTCGGTATCGATACCAATATCCTGGCCCTGATGCTCCCGACCGCGAAACAGTGAAAGACCTGCTGGAAGCCAGAGAATATGTAGATATCATTATCCCGCGCGGTAGCCAGGGATTAATTGACTTTGTGGTACAGAACTCTAAAATACCCGTTATTGAAACCGGAGCCGGTATTGTTCATACTTATTTCGACGAATTTGGCATCGGGATAAGGGTAGTTCAATTATTTTCAATGCAAAAACTCGCAGGGTAAGTGTTTGCAACGCTTTGGACTGTCTGGTAATTCACCGTAAACGGCTGAATGACTTACCTCAGCTTACATCGAGACTAGCCGAAAAAAACGTATTGATATTTGCTGATGAGGAATCCCTGAAAACCCTTGCAGGCAAATATCCCGATAATCTGCTGAAGCCGGCCAATGAAGAATCGTACGGAACGGAGTTTCTCTCGTACACCATGTCGGTAAAAACAGTAGCCGGATTTGAAGAAGCATTGGATCATATTTATCACTATAGTTCCAAACACAGCGAAGCCATCATCAGCGAAAACAACGAACGTATCGACGAGTTTTTCAGAAGGGTAGATGCTGCGGCTGTGTATTCCAATACCTCAACAGCCTTCACCGACGGAGCTCAGTTCGGATTAGGTGCCGAAATAGGTATCAGCACCCAAAAGCTACACGCCCGTGGCCCCATGGCTCTTCAGGAACTTACAACCTATAAATGGATCGTAAGAGGGGATGGACAGGTGAGGGAGTAGTTGTAAAAAGTAACGAGTATTTAGTAATTAGTATTTAGTAAAATATAAATAATTGGAAATTGAAAAATGACACAGCAATGAGTGGTAAAACACTAACCGAAATTATTAGATATAAACATCATAACGTATTGCATACAACCTTAAAAGTAAATGTATTTAAATGAATAATTACAAAGAGTTGAAAGTTTGGATGAAAGCAATAGATCTTTCGGTTAAAGCTTACGAAATTAGCCGGACTTTCCCGCAAACTGAATTATTTGGATTAATTACACAAATTCAGAGAGCAGCAGTTTCAATAGCTGCAAATATCTCTGAAGGTGCCGGGAGAAATTCTGATAAAGAATTTGTTCACTTTCTAGGAATATCAAATGGATCAGCCTATGAACTAAACACGCACCTGGTAATTTCAAATAGAATTGGGTATTTGAGTAATGAGGATTACGCAGAGATGTCGCAAAGGCTGGACGAAATTGAAAAAATGTTAAATGCATTAATGAAATCAAAAAGTTAATTTTATAAATGATGGGTACTCGGATCTAAATACCAGGTACTCGGTACTAAATACTATGTCAATGAAACACTTTACCTCCATCCACGATGTTGCCGATCTTCAATTACTGCTGAAAGTAGCATTTGAGATCAAAAAAAATCCATATGCACTTGAGCACCTTGGAAAACATAAAACTGCATGTCTGTTATTTTTCAATTCCAGTCTGCGCACCAGGCTTAGTACCCAGAAAGCTGCCATGAATCTGGGTATGAACTGCATTGTTTTCGACATCAACGAAGATGGCTGGAAAATTGAAACCGAATACGGGGTGATAATGGATGGTGATAAAGCTGAACATATTAAAGAAGCTGCGGGTGTCATCGGCCGGTATGCTGATGTAATCGGTATCCGTTCCTTTGCATCGCTCAAAGACAAAAAACTTGATTACTCCGAGCATGTCATCAACCAGTTTATTCAATATGCCGGGGTGCCAATCTTCAGCATGGAAGCTGCTACCGGCCATCCATTGCAAAGTTTTGCCGATGTAATCACCATAGAAGAATATAAGAAAAAGAGAAAAACCAAAAGTTGTGCTTACCTGGGCTCCTCACCCCAAAGCATTGCCCCAGGCAGTACCCAATTCTTTTATTGAATGGACAGTGGCTGCAGGTTATGAAGTTGGTTGTTACTCACCCCGAAGGGTACGAACTCGATGAAAAGTTTATGAAAGGTGCCACGCTGGAATATAATCAGCAAAAGGCGTTTGAAGGAGCTGAATTTATCTATGCCAAAAACTGGTCGAGTTATAAAGAATATGGACAGATTCTTTCCAAAGACCGCGCCTGGACTGTCGATTCCGCTAAAATGGCCATCACCGATAATGCTTATTTTATGCACTGTCTACCGGTACGCCGTAATATGATTGTCACCGACGAAGTTATCGATAGCCCAAACTCAATAGTGGTGCAGGAAGCCGAAAACCGTATTTATTCGGCCCAAACAGTTATTAAAAACCTCATGGCCAACCTCAAATAACAGCGTCGATAAGCTATGCAACTCTACAATGAGAAAGCTATACATTTGCTGAAACAATTGATTGCCACCCCTTCGCTGAGCAGGGAAGAAGATGGGACAGCAGCACTTATCTTTGATTTTCTGAGTAAGGAAGGGGCACAACCACAGCGCAAAAACAACAATGTATGGGTAAAAAATATAATTTCGGAAAGTAAGCCAACGATTCTGCTTAACTCGCATCACGATACCGTGAAGCCTTCATCGTCGTGGACAATTGATCCTTACCAGCCGCTGGAGAAAGAAGGGAAGTTATTCGGGTTGGGCAGCAACGATGCGGGCGGGCCTTTGGTATCAATGATCATGGCCTTTCTTGAAATGTCGAAGGATGGTAACCGCCCCTATAACCTTCTGTTAGCGGCTACTGCCGAAGAAGAAGTATCAGGAAAAAACGGAATAGAAAGTATTCTGGAGGAATTAGGAGAAACCGATCTGGCTATTGTGGGAGAACCTACCAAAATGCAAATGGCTGTTGCCGAAAAAGGCTTGATGGTGCTCGACTGCAAAGCAACAGGGGTATCGGGGCATGCAGCACGTAACGAAGGTGTAAATGCTATCTATCAGGCATTACAGGATATTGAGTGGTTCCGCAACTACAAATTCCCCTATGAATCGTCGCTGCTTGGACCTGTTAAAATGAGCATAACGCAGATTAATGCCGGCACACAGCACAATGTTGTTCCCGACGAATGTTCCTACGTGGTGGATGTTCGTACCAACGAATGTTATCGTAACGAAGAAGCGTTGCAGATCATCCGAAGATATATGACCAATTCTATTGTGATACCACGATCTACCCGCATCAATTCATCGTATATCCCGCTCGAACATCCGCTGGTGCAGAAAGGGCTTTCGATCGGACTGAGTTATTACGGTTCTCCGACAACTTCCGACCAGGCGCTTATTCCCTGCACATCCATTAAACCTGGGTCCGGGTGATTCGGCCCGTTCGCACACAGCCGACGAATATATTGGCCTGGACGAAATATACCATGGAATCGACACTTACCTGGCAATTCTCAGGAATATTGAAATACAAAAAACAGTAG
>JAAUTT010000094.1 GCA_012031335.1 Bacteroidales bacterium
GATTACTTTTACTTTGCCGTCAAGGTGGCCGACAATTCGCCTCATCCTGGTACTTACCGTTTTGAGAACCGGAACAACGATGAGTTTTTCTATCCGGATACGGCTTATCGGCCCGATTTCAGTCTTTCATTCGTTAAAAAAGATGGACACCGTAATACAGCCGATAGCGAAAATCAGCGCTTCAAAATCCTTGGGGACCCGGACGACTCATGCATTTCTGGGAACCCGATGAGAATAACATTGGCATTGGCATCGAACTGGAAAATGCTAAAGATAAAACCACCCAAGTGAGTTTTTACCTTCCGAACATCGACACCTGGCAAACCGAAGTGGATGTCTGGGACACTGAAACAGGCGAATTGCTCCTGCACCATCTCTGCCAAAAGCTTTGGAACGGCGCACACCTGGTGCTTGAAATGTCGGGAAAGGTGCGTGTTACCTTTAAAGGAAATTGGTGGTACAATGTAAAACTTGCCGGAGTGTTTTTCGATTCCACTAACAACGATGCCCTTGGAAAAACCACTGCTCATCTTGTAAAGGAAGACTTCGATACACGCGGAAACTGGAAAGCGGTTTATGGCAAATCGGGATGGTGGGTTTTTGGTGCAGATCAGAAAATTCCCGCTGGAATAAGCGTCAAACCTGCCAATTCCATTACCCTTATTCAGCTTAAATGGCCTGAGGGTGTAAGGAAATTCACATACCGCAAAGATCCGGTATTGCCCGACAACAGCACAGGAATGGGCTTTGCAACCGACAATGTACAGATTGCATTTAATGTTATTCCGATAGGACAGGATGGTTATGAATCGCATCCCAAGGGAACCATGCCACGCTTTGTGGGCTACAAATGCACCGATTATGAATACGCTCTGAATCAGGTTGCATCTGAATTTGGCGGAGGTACTGAAATTTGGAGACTGCTTGTACCGGGAATGCCCGAAAAACATTTTTATCCCCGTCAGCCTGCATCACCTTTCGATGGCCCGGTAAAAAAAGGCAAACTGGCAATTACCCATGAAGGCAGCACCCGCATAACCGAATGTGCCATTCCGTGGACCGAAATTCCCGATGTTAAAAAAGCGCTCGACGAAGGCAAAACCGTAAAATTCTCCTTCCGTGTTAACGATAACAACAACATGGGAAGCTGCATGGAACTGGCCCGGGAACGAAGTGTGTCGAAAATGAATT
The DNA here is from genome assembly GCA_012031335.1 of Bacteroidales bacterium. Next base: position 1,192 of record JAAUTT010000094.1, read on the forward strand.
CGCGTGCCTTTCATGCTTCCTGGAAAGAGCATTGGGCAAATGAAGTGGAGTTTGCATTTGAAAAATAAATATAAAAACAGGATGATGATAAAACGCAGTTACTTTATAATCGTACTCTATTGGCTTATAGCAATAAATTCCTTCTCTCAGGAAACTAATACCCCTGCGCAGTTAATCAATGAATTCACGCCCTCCAAAGCCGTTTATTTCGATTGGATTAACCGCAACTGGTATGGCTCGAATCAGAAAAAAATTGAAGCCAACCTCCGGTTTTTTAAATGGTTGCACGATGAATACGGAATGCAGCTTGATATTTACCTGATGGATGCGGGAGATATCGATCAGGGACCAAACTGTGCCGATGCCCATGGTTTGTCAACCTACGGGTCTCTTGAAACGGCATGGTTTAAAAAGCGGTTCCCCGATGGTTTTGCGCCGCTTGTCGATCTTGCCCGGTCGTTTAATTGTCGCTTAGGTATATGGCTTGGACCGGATGGTTACGGCATCAGTGCGGAAGAAGCTGCAAAAAGAAAGGAAATGCTGGTTAAATTCTGCAAGGAGTACAATTTTGCGCTTTTCAAATTCGATGCCTGCTGTTCCGACCTAAACCCCGAAAACCAGCAGCATTTCATTGAAACCATGAAGGAATGCCGCCATCATTCCCCTGATTTGATTGTGCTGAATCACCGGATTACACTAAACGATGAAGCCCGCAAGTACACCACTACTTTTTGTGGGAAGGACGCGAAACCTATGTGGATGTAAATATCTCCAACGATATACCCGCACCGCACCATAGGGCTTCCAACCTGTCGCGGGGATTACCGCCCAACCTGAACCGGCTCACCGAAGATCATGGGGTTTGTTTTCATCCGCATTGGATGCCTGGGACGACGATTTGATTTTGCAGGCCTTTAACCGCAACCTCATTTTATCGCCCGAAATATACGGAAACCCGTTTTTATTGAACGATGACGCTCTCTCCCGGCTGGCCCGCATTTACAACATCCATCGTTTGTATAATAATATTTTGGTGAAAGGAATAATCCTTCCGGAAGAACAATACGGAAAGTTTGCCGTCTCCCGCGGAGATCAGTCCATCCGGCTGATTACCTTACGGAATCTATCCTGGCATCCTGTTCAGGTTCCCGTCAAACTCGACGAATCCATAGGGTTAAGCAGCTCAGGCGATGTGGAAGTTTTACAGTATCATCCCACCGAAAGATTTCTAGGCAGATATAAACGGGGAGAAACGATTAATGTTACCGTCGATCCTTTTCGCGCCTGCCTGATCAAAGTCTCCGCTCAGCCAAATCCCGAAACCCTTTTGCAAGGAGTAAATTACCAGGTAAAAAAGTACCTGCCTGATCATCCGGTAGTATTTGATATTTTGGGGACAGCCGGAGAAACCGTCAGGTTTACTGTTTCAGGAAACGACCGGCAATTCAAAAAAGCTAAACTTAACGGGAAAGCGCTACCAGGCTTAATAAAGGGGAAACAAGTATCGTATACCTTTCCGAGAATAAAAAAGGATGTGCAAGGTGTTTAAAAAACTTGGACTTATGCAGTTAACTCCGATTCCCGGGAATTCCCAAAATTTATGGAAATGTGTTTGTTTGCTGCCGATAACAATGCACTGGAGGTCCGGGAGCTTCAAAAGTCGGGAGTCACTCACATCCCTGCCGTTCAGGAATGCCGCGATGCCTTTTTCAACGACACCATTTTTACCGGTTTGGGAGCATGGGACCGCTTTGCATTTGACGGAGATAACTCCACTTCGTTTAACGTCCGACGCTTCGAATACATGAATTTGAAAGAAAACAACGGTGCTTTCCGGCTGGATATGGGCGAACCGCTAACATTGGATAAGCTTTTACTGAAAGGGATTACTGAAGATTTTAATCCTGAGCGGATTGAAATATCATCAGATCTGTCGGACTGGAAGCCGGTTAAATATACGAAGGATAAACAACAGGTTACCATCAGTCTGCCTTCCGGCATTTCCTTCCGGTACCTTCGGATCATGAAATCGCCGGTAAAAGTAGCCGAAATTGAAGGTTACTATAATGAAGCTGCAGTTTCACGAAATAAATGGCGGGCATCGAATCTATTTGGAATTACAGATAGCGATTCCGTAAAACGCTGCTGGAGTTACAAAGGAGAAATTACAGGAATTGGAAAAGATGCCCGGCTCGCTGTTACAGTTCCTGCAAATTGCAGGGAAAGCAGCATTTATGCCATTTTGATCGCCGATGGTGAAATAATAGCCGCTAACGATCGTGCCCCTTCCTTCCTTTACAATAATTGGGAACATTTTAGCATTCCTGACAAAAACTTTACATTCTACATTCCGGTTCCCACAAGGCTCGAAGGTAAAAAAACCGAAGTTATGCTTTTTTCAACTGATGGCAATCTGGCAGATATGACACCAGAAGTATGGCTGACAAATCGGAATTTATTTGAAAAAGCAGAACTAATTCTCGAATGAATAAAACATAACGAAATGAAAATTAACAGAAACTTTGGCATTTCTTCTTTCCTATTCATTTTATCGGCATTCCTCCTATCGGGAATAATTCCGGTTGATAAAAACGAAATCATTCTTTCTCCTGAAAGTGGGTTAATGACGGAGGCGATCCGTTCCGCGATTGACCAGTGCGCTGCAAAAGGGGGAGGAACCGTAAGGCTTTCAAAGGGCGTCTTTCACTCCGGAACAATCGTGTTAAAACCGAATGTGACGCTACTTTTAGACAGCGGTGCCACCCTTCGGGGAAGTGATCGATATTCTGATTACCGGAACGATGCTTTTATTTACGGTAAAGATTTGACAAACATTGCCATTATGGGGAAAGGAACCATTGACGGGGGTTGACTGTGAAAACCCAAAAGGCGAAGAAGGATTCCGGGGTCCGCATTGCATCCGGCTTCTAAACTGCAATGGCATAGTTTTGAAGGAAATAACCATTGTACGATCCGCAAACTGGGCAATCAACTGCAGGATTGTAAAAACGGAACGGTGGAGAAAGTAAACATCCGCGGCGGGCACGATGGATTGCATACCCGCTTTTGCGAGAACTTTACCGTTAGTGGCTGCGACTTCCGTACCGGCGATGATGCTTTTGCAGGGAACGATAACCAAAACTTCACCATCAGCAACTGTAAAATTAACACCTCTTGCAACGGGTTTCGCATGGGATGTCTAAATCTTAGTGTAAAACAATGTCAGTTCTGGGGGCCGGGCGAATCGGTACATAAAATTCAGAAGCGGAATAACATGCTTGCAGCTTTTGTGCATTTTTCGCCAAAAGACGAAAATCCAAAGTCGATTAGCGGGAACTGGATTATTGAGGATTGTACCATTGACAATGTGGATAATTTCTACAACTACAACTATGAAAGCGGACTCTGGCAAACCGGAAAACCAGCCACTTCCGTGAAATTCAGCAATATTAAGGCTACGAACCTGCTCAATGCATTTGCCATTGTGGGCGATGCACAACGACAACTGGAACTTTCCATCACCAATTCATCGTTTTCGTTTCGAGAAGGCGCTTCCAACCCGGAAACATTTGAAGGTGCCCGGTTTGCTTCGGACGCTTTCTTCAATGCTACCAATTTCGGAACGATAGTGCTTAAAAATGTAACCCTTCAAAAAAGCGGCAACAGGCCGTTGGTTGTTTTAAACGCGGGCAACACGCTTACAATCGATGGATTGTTTCCAGACAACGCTCTGTCTACCGGTCAATTTACAAACATAAACCAAGTAATAAAACAATAAACCTATGAAAAATTCAATTCTAATAGCAATGCTGTTGCTATTTCCCTTTTTAGGAACAAGGCGCAAAAAACAGAAGGACTGGCATTAACTCCCCCAATGGGCTGGAACAGTTGGAACAAATTCGGTTGCGACATCAACGAAAAGCTGATAAGAGAAGCGGCAGATGCCCTGGTTAGTTCGGGCATGAATAAAGCTGGTTACGAATACATTGTAATTGACGATTGCTGGCAGATCGACCGGAAGGCTAACGGAACCATCGTTGTTGATTCCACACGTTTTCCCTCGGGAATCAAAAGTCTGGCCGATTATATCCATTCCAAAGGCCTGAAGTTTGGGATATATTCCTGTGCTGGCCGAAAAACCTGCCAGATGCGGCCCGGAAGCAATGGCTATGAAGTGATTGACGCCAATACTTACGCAAGTTGGGGAGTGGATTACCTGAAATACGACTGGTGCAATTCCGAAGGCATCGATCCCGTAAAAGCCTATACCGATATGAGCAAAGCGTTGGCCAACAGCGGCAGGCCTATTGTTTTCAGCTTATGCGAGTGGGGAAGCAGCCGTCCATGGACGTGGGCACAGAATGTGGGACACCTTTGGCGCACGACCGGCGATATCCAGGACTGCTGGGATTGCAAACGCGATTGGGGCGGCATGGGCTGGACAACCATTCTCGATTTGCAGGTCGGCCTGGAGAAATTTGCCGGTCCCGGGCACTGGAACGACCCCGATATGCTTGAAGTGGGCAACGGTCACATGAAATACAACGAATACATTGCCCATTTCAGCTTTTGGTGCTTATTGGCAGCTCCGCTCATGGCAGGAAACGATTTGAGCAACATGAACGATTCCATCAAAAACATTTTGCTCAATACCGATGCCATTGCCATCAACCAGGATAAAGCCGGTATTCAGGGCAAAAAAGTATACGACGAAAGCGATTTCGAAATATGGACAAAACCGCTGCAAAATGGCGACGTTGCCATCATCTTCTTTAACCGGAACGAAAAAAAGTATGATTTTCCTGCTCTTTGGGAAGTTGCCGGTATAAAAGGAAATTTAAAAGTGTACGATGTATGGGAGCATAAAAATATCGGTACCACACAACAACTTAAAAACTTCACAATTAACGGACATTCGGTAATGTTTTTCAGGTTATCAAAATAAAGTGTTATGAGAAAATATAGAGAAATAATCATCCTGTATGCCTTTCTGGGCTTAATCGTTTTTGCAGGCTGTTCCAAAACAACCGAGCAAATTAAATATGCACAGTATGTAAATCCCCTGATCGGAACTTCGGCACACGGGCATACATCCCCTTCAGCATCGGTGCCATTCGGGTTCGTAAAATTGGGTCCCGACACCTACAACGAAGGATGGGACTGGTGCTCGGGTTATCATTATTCCGACAGCAGCATCATGGGTTTCAGCCATACTCACCTGAGTGGTACCGGTCGCGGTGAATTGCTCGACATCATGTTCATGCCAACAACCGGTCCTGCCAAATTTGAGCCAGGCTCCCGCGAAAATCCCGACGAAGGTTATCGCTCCAGATATTCGCACAAGAACGAAATTGCAAAAGCCGGATATTATTCGGTTTTTTGGACGATTACAAAATCAAAGCCGAGATGACCGCTACACTCCGGGCCGGTTTTCACCGCTATACCTTTCAGGAAAACAAACCTGCCAATCTTTTGATCGACCTGGCCCATAGTTTTAAAACCGATTCGATACTGAACGGGTACGTAAAAATAATCAACGATACCCTGGTAGTTGGGTCTCATCGTTCGAAAGGATGGGGCGAAGGCGATGAAAAATACTGGACCAACCACGAAGTTTTTTTTGCAGCACGTCTTTCGCGACCCTTAAAAAAGGCTGAAATCTTTGCTGATGGTAAAACTTTGAGCGATGTTAATGAAATGAGTGGTAAATCAGTGAAGATAAATCTGGTTCTGGATGCAGATAAAAGCGAGCCCCTGTTGGTAAAAGTAGGGATATCGGGAACGGATATCGATGGAGCCCTTAAAAATGTGGATTCGGAAATTGCAGGCTGGGACTTCGACCAGGTGGTTGCTTCGGCCGAAGGGGAATGGGAAAAGGTACTTTCGGTTCTTAAGGTGGAAGACGACAACACTGAAAGAAAGGAAACTTTTTACACAGCCCTGTATCATGCGTGCCTGGCTCCCTATACCTACAGCGATGTTGATGGCCGCTACAAAGGTTTCGACGCGAAAATTCACCAGGCAAACGGCTTTACCAATTACACCGGACTCTCGCTCTGGGATACCTTCCGGGCTGCTAATCCCTTATATACCCTTATTTCGCCAAAAGTTGCAAACGATATTATCCGTTCAATGCTTGCCCAATACGACGAATACGGGTTGCTTCCCATCTGGCCTCTGGGTAACAGCGAAACCAACTGCATGATCGGTTATCATTCCATTCCGGTAATTACAGATGCCTATATGAAAGGCATCCGCGACTACGACGTTGAAAAAGCCTTTGAAGCTATGAAGAAAAGCGCCATGCAAAACGATTTCGACATTCAGCATCTTCAAAAGTACAATTACATTCCCCGGGATCTGGCTCCAACTATTTCGGTAGCACGTACACTGGAATATGCTTACGACGACTGGTGCATTGCCCAAATGGCCAAAGAACTGGGCAAAACGCAGGATTATGCGTATTTCTCCAAGCGGGCCGAAGCTTTTAAAAATTTATTCGATACCTCAGTTGGATTTATGCGGGGGAAAGATTCCAAAGGGGTTTTTCGTGCCGACTTCGATCCGTGGAACGCTGTGAATGCCACCAGCGATTTTATCGAAGGGAATTCCTGGCAATATACCTGGTTTGTACCGCATGATATTCCTGCACTTATCGAAGGCATGGGCGGGAAAAAGCATTTTGTTCAAAGGCTTGATTCACTGTTTTCAGTAAGTTCCCATCTCGATGAAAATACCCCATCAGATGTAAGCGGACTAATCGGTCAGTACGCTCATGGCAACGAGCCCAGTCACCATGTGGCCTACCTGTTCAACTATGGCGACCAGCCCTGGAAAACACAGGAAAAAGTAAATCAGATCATGACCACTCTTTACTCCAATAAACCCGACGGACTCTGTGGAAACGAAGACATGGGACAGATGTCGGCCTGGTATGTGTATAGCGCCATGGGTTTTACCCGGTAAATCCAGCCGATGGGAAATATGTGTTCGGAACGCCACTGTTCAAGAAAGTTCATATCACATTACCAGAAGGTAAACCGTTTTCGGTGGAAGCTGTAAACCTCTCCGATAAAAACATCTATATTCAAAAGGTAATATTAAACGGGCAAGAGTTGGAAAAAGGTTACATTACCCATAAACAACTCATGTTGGGAGGAAGTCTGAAATTCGATATGGGAAATCAGCAAGGGAAAGTGTTTGATATGAGATAGTCCACCGACGACAGACGACAGTCCACAGTGCATTATCTGTGGACTGAGGTCTGTGGACCGTCGACTCTATTCATTTCATTCCCTCCAGCAGAATATCCAGGTAGTTACTTCGGTTGATTACCTGGAATTTTCCTTTATATTCATCATCCCAGGCTTTTGGGAGCCTTTTCGCCTGGGTTTGGAAAGTTTAATTTCGTATCCGGTGAGACTATCGCCACCTTCTTTAATGTAGTCGAGTCTAATGTTTTAGTATCAATTTTTATGGTTCTGAGAAAAACAACTATTCGCAGAAAAGATACTTTGCAAAAAATGTTTACGAAAACTCATGATAACCTGCTTTTTAGTAATGCTGTCATTAAGTGTAATTCTTTTTACGATATTTATTACATTCGTACCCATAAATATTATAAATGCTTACGCGCATATCTATAGACGAAAACTCAAGTGTACCCAAATATATTCAGGTGGTTGAATCCATTATCGATTTAATTGAGGCTGGAAAAATAAAAATGGGTGAAAAGCTGCCTTCCATAAATGAAGCATACAAGAAACTTGGCATATCGCGCGACACGCTCATTACTGCATATGACGAACTTAAGTCCCGGGGTGTAATAGCTCCGCAACATGGCAAAGGGTATTATATTGCCAATGTAACTACTCCCAGGCACCTTAAGTTATTTGTACTTTTCGATGTAATGAACGGTTATAAGGCAATTCTGTACCGCTCACTCGAAAAACATCTTGGTCCGGACTGTTCAATCGATATATATTTTCACCATTACAACAGGCGGATTTTCGAGAACCTGATACAAAGCAACCTGGGAAGTTATAGCCATTATGTTATCATGCCTCATTTTAATGAAGACGTTTCGGATGTAGTTAACAAGATACCGCCAGATAAACTTCTTTTGATTGACAAGGATATAGCAAGTCTTCAGGGCAACTATTCTGCAGTTTTTCAGGATTTCAGGAATGATATTTATAATGCCCTTAAATCGGGAAATGAACTGCTGAAAAAGTATAAGCGACTTTTTATGGTTGTTAACCGACAATTTCAATTTATCCCGGATGGGCTAGTAGATGGTTTTATCAGTTTTTCGGAAGAGTTTGGCTTTGACCATGGATTTATTAACAACATTGAAGAACATCAGCTTGAAATTGGTGATGTTTTTATTTTATTTACAGATAATGATCTGGTAGAACTCATTAAAAGATCTCAACATACAGGCTTGAAGTTTGGCAAAGATATAGGTATTATTTCCTATGACGACACACCGTTAAAGGAGGTTTTAGCTAAAGGAATTACAGTAATATCAACTGATTTCAGAAAAATGGGGCAAACGGCTGCACAACTTATACTCAATCGTACAAAAAAAGAATAATCAATCCCAGCCGTATCATAGTGAGGAAATCGCTATAATCATTTT
>JAAUTT010000095.1 GCA_012031335.1 Bacteroidales bacterium
CCCTTTTATAAGCTTTTTATATTTTATGAATATGATACTAGAGATAAGTTTCAGCAATATCGATTTTAGATCGATATTGGTCTGTGTTGTAGGTATTGGAGTTGTGTTCGCCGCATTAGCGCTTTTGGTAATTGTATTTACCAATATCCCCAAAATTGGACACTTTTTTATTAAGGTGAAACTCCATGGATTTAAAGGAGCACTAGGGTTAAACGACAAAAAGGATACAGAGGATAAGGGTGTTTTTAAAGAATTGGATTTACGTGGAGGTGATAGCGCAGCAATTGCAGCTGCAATTTATTTATTTTTAAACGAAATTCATGACGATGAAAACAGGGTAATGACCATAAAACGTGTTGCCCGTACTTATTCGCCCTGGAATTCGAAAATCTATGGTGTAAACTGGCTTAGAAGTAAATAACTTCTTCAGGTAATGATGATTAGTATAAAACAATACAAAAGAAGTATTTAAATGAAAAAGTATAAATTTTCGGTGAATGGAACCGAGTATAATGTTGAAATAATTGACACTATCGATAATGAAATCCATTTAGAAGTGAATGGCACACTGTACCAGGTTGCCATGGAAAAGGAAATAAAGACTTCCAAAACTCCTATTTTGGTAAGGGCAGAAGTTCCACCACCCTCCAGTAAAGAAAAGAAAATACAGAAAACACCAACAAAAACAGCTAATGTGACTGTGAAATCTCCATTGCCGGGAATCATCCTAACAATTGATGTAAAAGAAGGCGATGAAGTAAAAATGGGACAAAAACTGTTAACCATGGAAGCCATGAAAATGGCAAATAATGTATTGGCTGAAAAAGACGGAGTAGTTAGATCGATAAGGGTAAAACCGAGCGATACGGTTCTGCAGAACGATGTTTTAATGGAAATCGAGTAATTATGAAGAGGTTAGTAACTATTGTGGCAGTAATTGCAATACTTGCCATTACAAAAAGTTTTTTTGCACAATCGCCAGACTCTTCTCCTGCTGATAGTACTGTTAAATCGGAAACTATTGATAATCATGCAGCCGAAGGTCATTCAGCCAGTATCCATGCTTCTGCCAACGAATCTATCGGTCAGGAGAATGAAGAAAATCTTACCAAGTCGGAGCAGCTTAAAAAGGGATTGTATACCTTTTATGCATACTCCAGCTTTAACAACATGTCCGGTGGTAATCTTATCATGATTGTTGTAGGTATGATATTCATCTTTTTAGCGATAAAATATGGATATGAGCCTTTATTACTCATTCCTATCGGTATGGGTATCATTATCGGGAATATTCCCTTTATGGAAAATGCCGGTCAGGAAATAGGAATTTACGAGCATGGAAGTGTTTTGAACTACCTCTACAAAGGGGTAACTTTAGGGATATATCCACCTCTTATCTTTCTGGGTATCGGGGCGCTCACCGATTTCTCATCGCTGATTTCCAATCCGCGACTTATGTTGCTGGGTGCTGCCGCTCAAATCGGTATATTCACTACATTTCTCGGAGCACATTATTTGGGCTTCACATTTGCCGAATCGGGAGCAATCGGAATAATCGGTGGTGCCGATGGTCCTACTGCTATTTTTCTTACCTCCAAGGTAGCGCCTCATTTTATCGGCCCTATAGCCATTGCCGCTTATTCATATATGGCACTGGTCCCTTTGATTCAACCTCCGGTAATGAAACTGTTGACTACTAAAAAGGAACGCTTGATTAGAATGAAGCCTCCGAGAGCAGTATCTCAAACTGAAAAAATTCTTTTCCCCATAATCGGATTGCTGCTAACAACATTTATCACACCTAGTGCTTTGCCGTTGTTAGGAATGTTGTTTTTCGGAAATCTTCTGAAAGAATCGGGAGTCACAAAACGTCTTGCTATTACCGCAAGCACATCTATGATCGATATCGTTACCATTATTCTTGGTCTCACTGTGGGAGCATCCACGCAGGCAAGCGTATTTTTAACCAGTCAGTCTATTATGATATTCGGACTTGGTGCTATTTCGTTCGCGATAGCTACTGCAGGTGGAGTGTTATTTGCAAAGTTTATGAACTTATTTTTGAGCGCCGAAAATAAAATAAATCCGCTTATCGGAAATGCAGGTGTATCAGCAGTTCCAAACAGCGCCAGGGTATCGCAAATGGAAGGATTGAAGGCTGATCCTCGAACCATTTATTAATGCACGCTATGGCACCAAACGTTGCCGGAGTTATTGGATCGGCAACTAGCGGCAGGTTATCTTACTCTAGCTTTTAATGAATGGGTAAACTTTCGAAAGTATATTATATATGGAAAAAGGTGCAGCAATGCACCTTTTTTTATTTATGTTGGTGGGAAACGCAACCTTTTGGTTTTTTATTATCTGTATCATGCAAACTTATTTGATGAAGGGATGTTTAAGCCTTGCAATAATTTTGTATATTTAATAAAGCTGAGACTAAGACAGAAAGGATTTTTGTTAAAATAAAAAACCAATAAAACACTAACCTTTCCGTTAAAGTTCGAGTATAAATTTGAGTTTATAAAAATGTTTAACCAAAACAAAGAACGTATGAAACGTGTAAGTCTAGTTTTAATTAGTTTTGCTTTAGTAATTTCGGGTTTTTTTACAAGTTGTACTGAGGATACTGATACATCATTTGATAAACCAACCATTGATGTTAGGTTGGATGGCACTGATGTTACAGGTACAATCGAAAAAGCTGAAGGTACTGCCCTTAACTTCGAAATTAAATTTTCGATGGGTGCTGCAGAAGATAAAGTTAACTAAAGTAAGGATTACTTCAACAATGAGTAACAAAACCTTTACTGTCCTTGACTCTTTGCTCGATGCCGGTTTATTCAATGGTGGCGATAAAGAGTTTGTTTATCTTTACAAGACCAGTGTTGGTTCTGCAGAGGAAAATTTAGTTTTATACTGAAGATTCCAAAAGTAGAACTCAGGAGGAAGTAATTACTATCAAACCTGTTTCAATTGTACCAGTTGGCGAATTTGTTACAAAAACAGCAATTTTAATGGGTGCTCAGGATAATTCAACTTATGGAAGTTCTTATTCTATTTCTTTAAATAAGGTAATGACATTGTTATCTGCTAAGGAAAACTCTGCTGCGGTTGACTTTATGTATTATTATGGTGCCACTAATAAAGCAACTCTTGGATCCCCTTCAAGTACTGATGTTCAGTCTGTATTTAATGCTACAAAATTCCCTAATACTAACGTTGCAGGTTGGTCCACCAAGAATTCAACCAACTTTGGTGATGTTACGGTTAGCGATTTCGAAAATATAACACTTGATGATTTCAATGCAAAAATAGCAACAATTGGAACAGATAAGCAATCAACTCAATTAGTAAATGGAGAGGTAATTGCTTTTAAAACAGCTACAACTAGTGGACTTATAAAGGTAACCGAGATAAATACTTTAAGTTCAGCTGGCTCTATCAAGATTACCATTAAAATGAAGAAATAACAGCTTAATTAAAAGCAATCATAAAGAGAAGGGGCCACAAGCCCCTTTTTTTATGTCTCAATAAACAAAAAAAGGGCCTTTACGACCCCTTTCCTACCTATACAATTTACTATTATTCACCAGGAACAACAACGGTTCTGGCAATTCACTCCTTAATCTGGTCGTCAGCATCAAATATAATGCGAATGTCCTTTATAAGGTTTGCATTCACATCGTCTTTGGTTTCGACACCATCGCTCGAAAACGATAAATGAAACGACCCGAAACCATCGAGTTTTACACTGTTACCCTGCATCAGCCATTTGGGAAGCTGATCAATTAAATTCACTATTACGTTTTGGACATCGCCGGCCTATAGCCAAGATACTTCGGCCAGGTCCTTGCAGGAACAAATTCAAATAGTCTTCATTTCATTTATTCAGCAGGAAAATATTTCAAACTATCGTAAAGGAAAATATATACTTGCATACATTTATGAGAAATTTCATATTTTTAAGAAAAAAATAAAGCCTATGGATTTTCTGGAACTTGCAAAGAAAAGATATTCCTGCCGCAATTATAAGACCGATGCAGTAGAGGAAGAAAAGCTGATGAAAGTGCTTGAAGCTGCCCGGGTAGCACCATCTGCCGTTAACTATCAGCCGTGGCATTTTTTTATTGTCCGTAATCCCGAAAATAAAGCCAGAATTGCCGAAGCATATCAGCGCGATTGGATGAAAACAGCTCCGGTTTTACTTATTGCCTGCGGTAATAAACATATCTCCTGGAAAAGAAGTGATGGTAAGGAGCACATGGAAATCGATATCAGTATTGCTATCGACCATCTTACCTTGCAGGCTACTGAACTGGGACTGGCTACATGCTGGATATGTAATTTTCAGCCCAAAAAGCTCAAGGAAGTGTTAAAAGTAGCTTCACACCTGGAACCTGTTGCAATTATTCCTGTTGGATACCCCGCAGATGAAACCGATATCGAAAGACATTCGAATAAACGTAAGCCTATCAGCGAAATTATTACCTGGGAACTTCCTGCTTAATTTCAATAAAATAAAAAACCCCTGAAGCGAATGCAACAGGGTTTTTATTATCAATGTTTTCGCTTATTCTTTCATAAACTTAAGCGAAGTCTTATCATTTCCTTTTACGATTTCGAGAATGTATAAACCAACTGGTAAGGATTGTATATCGATCTTATCCTGTAATTTCTCTATTACTTCTGTTTTTACAGCCTTCCCGGAAGCGGTATACACTGTAACCTTAACAGGAGCGCTTACATTGCCTTTGATGTCAACAAACAGATAATGACTGGCCGGATTGGGGTATATCAGTATTTCTGTTTCGCTGTTCAGTTTTGCAACGCCGGTGGTGTTTTTATAATGCACTTTAAAGGTTGCAGAAGCGAAGTTGTTTTCAGTCACTACATTGGCAGGAATCTTAACAGTCACATCTCCGGGAGCGGTAGCTTCCATACTCAGTTTATATGTTCCACTTACCGATTTAACTGTTCCGTTGGTAACTTCAGCATCAGAATCAGAGAAACCTGTTACACCGGCTGGGAAAGTAACTGCTAAATCAAATGTTTTGGATTTAACAGTATCTCCTCCATTAAATGTAATTGTTGGACGGCTTTTAACATCGAGCAGTTGAATATCACTGGCAAACGATCCGGATGTTGATTTCTTTCTGAAATACAAGGATGTTCCGGGAGTGAGTGAAACCTTAGTTCCCGTACCGTCTATCTTTGGCGAGAAATTATCCTGTTCCGAATATTCGATGGTATTATCAGCATTTTCATTGGTCTTTTCATTCACATAATCAACAGTAAACGAAGGAGCTGCAGGTTTTGCAGGAACAGCAAGTGTTTTAACCAGCGAACTGAATGCTGATGCTGTGGAGGCATGGCGGAAATATAAAGTTGTACCGGGTACAAGGATTAATTTAACGCCACTTCCGGCATTTGCATTGTTGAAAGTATTGGTTTCATCGTATTCAATGCCACTTGTAATATTCTCGGTGGTTGTTCCTGTCTGGTAATTTATAGTAATTACAGGAGCTGCAGGACGAGCTGGTACAGTAAGCATAGATGCTGATGATGCAAACGAGGAATTGGTGGCCTTCACCCTGAAATAGAGATTTGTTCCAGGCGTTAACGACACTTTAACTCCCGTAGCTGTGGTAGCGCTGCTCATATTGGCATTTGTGGAGTATTCTACTGTTGCCGGAACATTTGCAGTTGTTTTTTCGGTTGAAAAATCAACAACATAGGCAGGTTGTGCAGGTGCTGCAGGAACATCAAGCGTTTGGATAGCCGACGCAAATGCAGTGGCTGTGGATTTTGTACGAAGATACAAATCCGTGCCTGGAGTCAGACTTACTTTTGTATTTGTACCTGCAGTAGCTCCGCTCATATTTGAATTAGTTGAATACTCAACAGTTGCCGGCACATTTGCCGTTGTGGTTTTATTAACAAAGTCAACTACATAGTTAGGCACAGCAGGAATTGCAGGAACCACCAGATGCTGGATATTCGACTGGAATCCTGAACTTGAGGCTTTGGTTCGGAAATACAGATCAGTTCCTGGAGTTAAAGTTAATTTTGTATTGTTCCCCAAAGAAGCTCCGCTCATATTGGCATTTACCGAATATTCGTCAGTTGCCGGAACCACTACATTAGTTTGTTTAGTGGCAAAATCGACGCTGTAATTCGGTGTGGTTTTAGCAGGAATGTCCAAATGTTGTATGTTTGAAAGGAACACCGAAGCAGTGGCTTTTGTGCGGAAATACAGATCAACTCCGGGAGTTAAAGTTAACTTCGTATTGTTTCCCGAAGTTGCGCCACTCATATTGGCATTTACCGAATATTCGTCGGTTGCCGGAACTGTTTTATTTGTCAGTGAATTTATAAAATCAACGCCATAGGTCGGAACGGTTCTCGAAGGAACATCAAGTGGAAAAGATGTGGAACGGAACTGATCGGAAGTAGCTTTATACCTGAAATAAAGGTCAGTTCCCGGCACTACATCTATTTTATTCCGTTTCCTGAAACAGCACTGCTGAAATTTGAGCTGGTTGAATATTCAATTGTAGCAGGAACAACATCCTGAGTTGTTTCATCAATGAAATTTATTGCAGCAGTTGGTGCGGATGGTCGCGCAGGAACCGCAAGTTGCCGAACTTCCGATTCAAAAGCGTTGGATGTAGCCTTGTACCGTATATACAGCGTTGTACCTGGTTGAACATTTACAACTGTATTGGATCCTGTAACAGCATTGCTGAAATTCGAACTGGTCGAATATTCCATTGTATTGGGAACATTCCCCTGGGTAGTTTCGTTCTGGAAATTGATGCTAAAGGCAGCGGGAGCTGCAGGTTTATCAGGAACAACAAGCTCGAAAATATCGGATGCCGGCTGTCCGTTGGCTGCTTTAACCCTGAAGTATAAATTTGTTCCGGGTGTTACTGTAACATATGCACCCGATCCTGTGGTAGCGCTGCTCATGTCGCTGTTTTCCGAGTACTCTTCGGTATTTGGAACCACCTTGTTAGTACGTTTATTTATATAATTTACTTCATAACTAGGAGCTGCCGGGGCTGTAGGAGCGCCCTCCACTTCGAGTCTTTGTATTTTGGAAATAAAAGATGATGAGGTTGCCTTGGTTCTAAAATAAACGTCAACACCAGCTGTAAGAGGTATTGCAACACCGGTTCCCGATACCGCACCACTCATATCAGCATTTAAGGAGTATTCATCGCCCGAATCGACAGGTTTATTTGTAGTCATGGTATTCTGATCCACTCCATAATCAGGAGTTGATTGCTCCGGAACATCGAGTGTATAGCTTTCAGATGCAAAAGCTCCAGCTGTTGCTTTTTCCGGAAATAGAGATCGGTTCCCGGGGTTAAGTTAATAACTGCATTGGTACCTGTTTCAGTGCTTCCGAAGTTACTATCCTCGGAATATTCCACAGAAGATGGTATGCTAGACTGTGTTTTAATGTTTTCAAAATCGATATTATAAGGACCTGGAGCCGAGGGTCTTCCCGGAACAGTCAGGTGATAAATTTCTGAACTGAAAGCACTCGAGGTAGCTTTTTTTCGTAAGTAAAGATCATTTCCGGGAGTAAGCTCAACTTTAGAACCATTACCCTGCGTAGCGCCTGATAAATCAGAGTTTTCGGAGTATTCTAAAGTAGAGCCAATGTTTGTTGTTGTAGTTTCGTTAGTGAAGTCAATACCAGTTGAAGGAGCCGAAGGACGTCCAGCAACTGTAAGTGTTTGAATATCCCCTGTTTCAGTTTTCTTAAAATATACGTTCTGTCCGGGTGTCAGATCCACTTTTGGCATTTGATCCAGTAGTCCAGTCGGTTTTGATTAAAACTGTATTGGTAATAATTTGGTACATTCTGAGAAGTTCTTTCGTTCTGGTAATCAATAGAAAATGTTACATCTGGGTTACCACCGCCACCGCCGCCGCCTCCAGAACCATAGTTGCTCCATCCTGAAAATGTATGGCCTTCTGCTACGGCAACAATGGTAATGCGTATACGCATCGGGAAGTAGTCTGAACGTCTATCCTGGCAAAAATCCGGGTTAGTTCCTCCCCATGTGGAAGGAATACAGTTTCCGTCGGACCATAATGCTAGTCCCATACGATTATCTCCGCCATTATATTGTTTAATGGTTGTAAAATCGACAAGTTGGTCCGCATTTTCATGGTAAGTCCACCACCGGGATGGTGGAGGTGCATTGTTATATTCGGTAACAGATCCTGGCCCTCCGCTAAGAGGAACACGATCGTCTCCTGTCTCGCGGTGTTTTCCATCTTCCTTGAATTGCCAGATCAGAAACATAAGATCAAATGGCTTATTGGTTGGCTGACTTATTACTTCGTATCTGTAATAAAATCTTCCTTCGAAATAATTGTGCGGAGATACCCAGTTTGCAGGATAACTGCTATAATCATCGCCATTCCACCAATGAAATCCGTTTCCGCCAAAATAGGCATCCTCAGCTTCTTCCCATGTAAAGGTCTCTTCCCTGACTAAAAATTCCTGTGCCTGTACCTGCTGTGCAAATAAAAGCGTCAAAAGGCTTATTAAAATAGTTCTGATAAAAATTTTCATAATAGAATTTGTGATATTCGTAGATAATATTCAAATAAAAACTGTTTAACTTCTGATTAAATGGTCATTTGCATTAAAAAATTTTGCTACAAAATAGTCAAGGAAAATTTAAGAAAGCTTTCATTTTGATAAACCGACTTTTTTTTCGGATTAAAAAAATAGCAAGAATGAAACCTTTTCCCTTTAACAAATAAATCCACCTAAATAGTTTAGATGGATTTATATTTTTATCAAATGAAATTTGTACCTATAATTTTATAAGCTTTCTTCTTTGCTGGCTTACGCCATCATTTATTTCAACAATGTAAGTTCCTGCTTTTATATTTTGTAGATCAACTTCGCTTACTTTGTCGCTGAAACTTTCTGAAATGAGTTTCTTGCCGCTCAAATTATAAATAGCCACTGTGTATGTTTTAGATTCCTCAGCGTCAATTTCAAAGACTAATTTTTCAATTGCTGGATTGGGGTAAAGTTTTATGTCGGCCAGTTTCGGGAGAATGTTTACACCCGTAGCTTTTAAATAATAAACCTTTAATACCGACGAAGAAAAGTTGCCTTCCGATACTGCATTGGCAGGTATTGAGAGATTCACCAAACCTGTATTTTTAGGTTCAATGCTAGCTTTGTAGGTGCCTGAAATTGACTTTACTGTTGCATTGGAAACACTGATATCATTGGATGCAAAACCCGAAACTGTTGCCGGGAATTTTACAGTAACAGTAAATTGTTTTAATGATATTGTGTCGCCATTATCCGAAACAATAGAAGGCCTTTTGGGTGCTGTCAATTTAAGCGATTGACCCACAAAAGATCCGGAGGTGTATTTTTTTCTGAAATATGTTGTTGATCCTGGTACAACAGATATCCGGTTACCGTTACCGGTTGTACTTCCCGAGAATGCTGATGAAGAGCTATATTCAAGGGTATTGTCTATAACTTCTTTTGTTTTTTCAGCAGCATAGTCGATTCCTCTAATAGCCATCTCAACGTCTATTTTGGAAAGCACCGATATTAGCTCTTTCCTTTGATACCTTGACAATTGCATTCTGAACTACACTGATTGATTTGTTTGCTTCATCAACAGTTAAAAGTTCCCAATCTAACGGACTGTGTTCATATTCGTGTACAACTATATCCAAGTGATCAGAATAAGCGACATATTTGCTCAAATCAGCATGAAGTTGACGACCTGTAAGCTTTTCTCCCAA
>JAAUTT010000096.1 GCA_012031335.1 Bacteroidales bacterium
AATAGTACACGGAAAGTCGTTTGAAACCGGGATGCTCCTAAAGCATATGATGCAAAACGCATCGACTTTGGTATGATATATAAGGCATCCTCGCTCAGCGAGGTGATTAGAGGCATTATCATAATACCCATAACAATGCCGGGAGATAGTGCATTAAAGCCTGCCATCCCGGGGATAAATCCCTGAAGAAAGGGGGTAACCACAGTTAGTGCAAAAAATCCATATACTACTGTAGGTATCGAAGCCAAAACCTCAAGCATTGGTTTTACTGTTTCCTGAACCGTGGATTTGCATACTCACTCAGATATATGGCTATTATTAGTCCAAATGGCAATGCCACAGCAATTGCAATGAGCGATGTCATAAAAGTAGCTGATAAAAGCGGGAGGATTCCAAATTGCTTATTAGTAAACAATGGCGTCCACTCTTTTGCTGTAAAGAATTCTATTATAGAAACATCTTTAAAGAATATTACAGTTTCATACAACAGAACCCAAACAATTCCAATTGTTACCAGTATGGTCACCCCTCCGCTAAGCCTGAAGAGCCATTCGATGATTTTTTCGTTTTCGCTTCACGTTTACGTCAATTTTTATTTATTATGCTCTTTTAAGAAATCTTCCCCAGCGTCTTTTGGAACTTTCGTTCTGTTCTTTGGTGAGTAGGTATATATCCCACTTCTTCAGCAAGGGCAGCAACATTTTCAATGTAGAATGACACAAAGGTCTGAACTTCCTTCCGCTCGAGCGATTTGCTATTTATATAAATGAATAATGGCCTTGAAAGTGGTGAGTATGTTTTGTTTTTAACATTTTCAAGATTGGGTAGAATTGGCCCGTTTCCGTTTTCGGCAATTTCATCATCCACCGGCAAAAGGGTTAATTTATCTTTATTATTTTCGTAATAAGCAAGTCCGAAATATCCTAAGGCAAGCTCATCCGACGATATTCCCTGCACAAGTACATTATCGTCTTCGCTTGCTGTATAATCGCCCGACTGCTTTTGGCAGTACCAACAATGGCCTCGGTGAAATAGTCGAAGGTTCCCGAAGCAGTGCCGGCACCAAACAGGTGAATTTCCTTATCAGGCCATTCAGGACGGATCTGGTTCCACCTTAAAATTTTGCCTTGAGCTTCCGGTTCCCCATATCTTCTTTAGCTCCGAAACTTTTTATATCCTTGGCCCAGGTGTTATTGGGGTTCACAACAACTGCCAGTCCATCGTAGGCAATTTCAAGCTCAAGATAGGCGACACCGTTTTCTTTGCATGCTTCAATTTCTTCAGGGCGAATTTGGCGAGAAGCATTGTTAATATCGGTTTCTGCACGGCTGAATTTCTTAAAACCACCGCCGGTACCCGATTCTCCTACGGTAACATTTACGCCGGGTTGAACATTTCGAAATTCTTCAGCAACAGCCTCGCTCATGGGAAATACCGTACTGGAACCATCGATAAAGACTTCACCGGTGAGTTTATCGCCTTTATTTCCAGTATTGGAACCACAGGATGACAAAAGAATAATAGATAAAATCAAAAGATTGAATAGAAATTGTTTTCTCATGGTAAAAAATTAAATTGTTTCTTATATGAATGTGAATAGTCGATGTATGGGCTAACCAGAATTATTTTAATTCCGGTGGGTATGCCAACAAAAGAAAGTACATCAAATCTCCTTTGTTTTCGAGCAAATTTATTTTGAGGTACGCAAGTTTTGTTATCATATTTACTATGCTGTGTAAAATGACGTAAAATTGCGACATAAATGTAAAGAGTAAGGAAAGTAAATGTTAAGTTATTCTTAAACTTTTTGTTCTCCGAAATAAATCCAAATGAAGCCATAAAACTCCCCTCTTCTTCCCTAAAGGCTTGCCATCCTGAGCGGAGCGAGATAAGGTCAAAAATTCATAATAAATAAACTGAATTTCATGGATATCATTATTTATTTACTGGCGGACTTCAAATTTAATCGACGTCATCTCTAGCCACTTGTGAATATCGATTATTTACTTTAAGATGCTTTGGAAGTAAGAACAATTACTATATTATTTTTGTTTCAATTAAACATAAGTTGGGATTTCGCTTGATGCTTAAATCTGATATTACTTGAAATAATACAAACAACAAAAAACAGTGAAACAATAAACTTACTTTTTCATCTGTTCTTATTTAAACATTTAATAAGCTGAATAACAAGTTTATATACTATATTTTGTTAATCATTTCATAATGACTTTTTAGATTAGCTTAAATAAAAAAATGAAAGAACATTCCGGTACAACGAATCAGACAGCTTTATCTGAAGAAGCATGGCATTCTCTCGAAATGGATGCAGTTTTCTCTGAACTGAATGCTACTCCTGATGGGTTAAACCTTAACGAGGCTAAAAAACGCATTGAGTTTTATGGTGAGAATAAGTTACCTGAAGGGAAAAAGGTGACTATCTGGAATATTATTGCCCATCAATTAATCAATCCTTTGATATTTATTCTGATAGCGGCAGCAATTGCTTCAATTGTTATTGGTGAGTGGAAAGATTCAATATTTATTTTCCTGGTTATTCTTATAAATAGTGCGCTTGGTACCTACCAGGAATATAATGCCGAAAAGAGTGCCTCCGGTTTGCAAAGCCTCTTGAAAATTAAAGCCAGAGTAAAGCGAGATGGAAAAGAGCAGGAAATTGCATCGGAAGAATTAGTGCCCGGAGACATTGCTTATCTCGAGTCGGGTGTTAAAGTTCCTGCCGACATGCGGCTCATGGAGGCATCGAACCTCGAAATTGACGAGAGTTTTCTTACTGGTGAATCTCTTGCATCAAAAAAACAGCTAAAAACACTTGATAAAGATACTGGTGTGCCCGAAAGATCAAATATGGCATTCGCAGGAGCAACTGTTATGACAGGTCGGGGTACCGGGATTGTTACCGGCACAGGTTCTTTTACACAGGTAGGGCATATTGCACGAAATGTTTCGGAAGGAAAATCAGCCAAACCGCCCTTGATTCTTCGCATGGAGAAATTTATCAAACAAATTGCAATATTTATCATCGTGCTAAGTGTGATATTGGGTATTGTTCTCCGGTTAAACGGCATGGATCTGGTGGCAATATTTTTCTTTATTGTAGCTTTGGCAGTATCGGCCATCCCCGAGGGATTACCTGTGTCCTTAACAGTTGCCTTGTCAATTGCCACAAAACGTATGGCTAAAAGGAATGTTATTGTCCGTAAGCTAACATCTGTCGAAAGCCTTGGTAGTTGTAACGTGATTGCCAGTGATAAAACCGGAACACTTACCGTTAACCAACAAACGGCCAGGAGAATCGTTATTCCCGGCGAAACAAGCTTCCGTTTATCAGGCGAAGGATATAATGGGAATGGCAACGTTGTGGAAGATAAAAATCCCGATAATCAAATTAATTTAGAATCTTTCTCCGGTCTTAAAGCCCTGGTTAACATTGCTGTTTTGGCTAATGAAGCTTCATTGTCCAAGGCTAATGATACATGGAAGCATCATGGCGATGCCATGGATGTTGCACTGCTTGCCATGGTGTATAAGCTTGGGATAAACCCCGAAGAAATAAAAAGCAGTTATCCACTTGCAGACAAAATACCTTACGAGTCGGAAAAAAAATATTCTGCTGTATTTTGGGAAAAGGACGGGGTGGTCGAAATTGTCGTAAAAGGTGCCGTGGAAACAATACTCGACTTTTGCGATACGGTGATTTCAGGAGAATCTAAGAAGCCCATTGAAAAGGACCTTTTGTTAAAGCAATCCGATGAGATGGCAGCAGAAGGCTATCGGGTACTTGCTTTTGCAAAAGGAGAATTCAAAAACTTTGAGAAAAAGGAAACTTATGATAACAAGGACATTAAATCATTAGTTTTTGTCGGCTTCGTGTGCTTTATTGATCCTTTGAGGCCAGAAGCCAAAGATTCTGTTGAAAAATGTAAAAAGGCCGGCATAAAAGTATTGTTGATAACAGGCGATCATCCTGCTACAGCCGAAAACATCGCGCTGGAGCTGGGTATTATGCAATCCGGACAAAAGGTTGTAG
Source organism: Bacteroidales bacterium (assembly GCA_012031335.1). The sequence continues at coordinate 4,052 of JAAUTT010000096.1, forward strand.
CCGGAAAAAATTTGAGCGCGGCCGGCCCAGCTGATAGTCCCGAATACGAAAACATGGTTGTTTCTGCAACAGTATTTGCTCGCGTTTCGCCCATACAAAAGTTAGAAATCATTGATGTTTTAATACGTAAAGGTGATTTTGTAGCAGTAACCGGCGACGGAGTAAACGATGCGCCCGCATTGAAACGTGCTAATATTGGTGTTGCAATGGGTTCTGGCACCGATGTGGCAAAAGAAGTGGGTTCCATGATTGTGATTGACGATAATTTTTCATCCATAGTGGCTGGCGTTGAAGAGGGCAGGATTGCTTACGATAACGTTCGTAAAGTTATCTATCTGCTTATTTCAACCGGGGTTGCTGAAGTTTTGCTGTTCATATTGTCGATAATTGCAGGCTTGCCTTTACCGTTGCTGGCAGTTCAGTTATTATGGCTCAACCTTGTTACAAACGGAATCCAGGATGTGGCACTGGCTTTTGAAGGCGGCGAACCCGGAACCATGCAAAAAAAACCCAGAAATCCTTCCGAAACCATTTTTAATCCACTTATGGTTAAACAACCATTGTATCGGGGTTAATAATGGGAGGAATTGTTTTTGGCCTCTGGTACTGGCTGATAAACGTCACCCATATGAACGAAACACATGCCCGGGATCTTGTTCTGCTGCTAATGGTGTTTATGCAAAATTTCCACGCCTTTAATTGTCGCTCCGAAACAGTTTCAGTCTTTAAAATTCCTTTAAAAAGAAATTATATTTTGCTGTTTGGCGTTTTGGCCGCACAGGGCATACATATTCTCAGCATGCAAATTCCTTTTATGCAGTCGGTGCTTAGAATAGAGCCGATTGCATTCATTGAATGGGTATATATTTTAGCGCTTGCTGTTCCTATATTCCTTGGCATGGAAATATTTAAATTTTTCTACAGAAGAGCTAATAAATAAATGATTATAAATCGTCAGCCTGAGCGGATTCGAAGCCTGTTTCCGCTTTTAGGCACCCTAATCCGAGCAATAAAAATAATTTACGGATGAAAACAATAATAACGTTTACTACCAATCCGGCAATTGACAAGAATTCCAGCGTTGAACATGTAGTTGCTGAGCATAAATTATATTGTAAACCTCCTGGCTTTGAACCGGGCGGTGGTGCTATAAATGTTGCAAGAGCAATTAAAAAACTGGGTGGCGAATCAAAGCTTGTTTACACGGCCGGAGGTTACACTGGCGACAGGCTCAATGATCTTCTTCAGGAAGAAAGTATAACCCGACAGGTGATACCTATTGAAGGGATAACCAGGGAAAGCCTCATAATTTTGGAGGAATCAACCGGATTACAATATCGTTTTGGAATGCCAGGCGCAGTAATGCAAAAACACGAATGGGAACGATGTATCAATGAATTATCGGCCATAGAACCGCCTCCGGATTTCCTTGTATTAAGCGGAAGTCTCGCGCCTGGTGTCCCACCTGATTTATATGCACAAATAGCAGGTATTCAAAAGAAGAAGGGAACAAAAGTAATTGTTGATGTATCAGGTGAGGCCCTGAAACAGGCAATGCAGGAAGGCGTTTTTCTTATTAAACCAAACGTACGGGAATTCAGGAACCTGGTTGGACTTGATATTAAAGACGAACAACAGATAAGGGCAGAAGCTGAAAAAATAGTTAAAAACGGACACTGTCAGGTGATTGTAATCTCTCTTGGTGCATCAGGTGCCCTTGTGGTGTCGGAAGATTTTGATGAACATATACACCCGCCTACCGTGCCTGTGATCAGCAAAGTTGGAGCCGGAGACAGCATGGTGGCGGGCATTGTTCTAAGCCTGGCCCAGGGCAAAAATTTGCGCGATGCAGTACGCTATGGAATTGCATCTGGCACTGCTGCCGTAACGACGCCAGGTAGTGAGCTGTGCAGAAAGGAAGATGCCGATAGGTTATTTGGTATGATGATGTCAGAATTTAAATGAACCTCTTCTAATTCAAATAAGGGTTCAGTTTATTCTCATGGTTTAATCTTAGCGAAAATCCCATTTAAATACTGATCGTAATACCCCTTAATGGTTTCTTCCACCTCGCCCAGAGGCTTTACCGGAACAAGGTCGGCTACTTCGTTGTATACCATACCCGAGTTAAAAAGTGTTTCGGTGGTACCCCAAAGCATTTCGGTAATAGCTGTTTGTGCTTCTTTTTCGTCCATGCCGAAGTTAATGGCTAGTTCCTTCAATTTATTGAACTGAAAGAAATAATAAGTGTGCCCCATGGCGCTGATAACGGCATAAGCTTCAATTTTCGATTCGTCCACTACAGGAACAGAGCCAAGTGGTTTCATCAATTCCAAAAGCTGATTTTTGGTATCATTGCTCATCTCCGCTGCAAATGCAATAGGATTCACGCCTTTGTTTACAATGGCCGAAGCACTGGGATTCATACGGGCGATGTTATTGAATCCGGGCAGAACAGAATTCATTTTTCAATTGTAAGTTTGGGAGCGAGAGATACTACAATAGAATTCTTATTGAGTATATCTTTAACTTTACCAATGGTTTCCATGAATACCGGTGGATGCAGGGCAACAAATACAACTTCATTATTTGTGGCTTCCAGCAAATTATCTGTGATAATGATATCAGGAAACTTCTTTTTTAAAGAATTTAATACCTCCTGGTTGGTGTCAGTTACAACGATTTTTTCAAATGTGACATTTTGGTTTTGAAAAGCCTGGAGAATGATTTTTGTAATCCGGCCTCCTCCAATAAATCCCAATGTTTTGTTTTCATGATAATTTGATTTTATTTGGTTGAATATGTTGTATTAAAAGATTGTATCAAAAAGCATATAAGGCAATTTAAACACAAGGACGCGACGACACAAAGTATTGGTATTCTTGCGTATTTCTTTGTGACAATAGAGTCTTCGTGTTTAAAATTTAACTTTTAACTTACCCTCTTTTTATGGATGGTAATTTTTAAAATATAAAATTGAACAGATAACCTACGATCAATATCCCAAGACCGACAACTCCAATAAAAGTCAATATCAATGGGAGTTTAAGCACTTTTTTAAGAATGATCATCTCGGGAAGCGATAAACCAATGGTTGACATCATAAAGGCCAGGGCTGTTCCTAATGAAGCTCCTTTTTCAATTAATACCGAAACTATGGGCACAATTCCTGCAGCATTTGAATATAGGGGAATACCGATTAATACCGATAAGGGAACACTGTACCAGGCCGATTTGCCCATGAGTGAGGCCATAAAATTTTCAGGCACATATCCATGAGCCCCCGCACCAACTGCAATACCCAGAATCACATAAATCCAAACCTTCCCGATAATATCTTTCACAGCACTGTAACCAAAATTTATCCGCTCTGCAAAAGTTGTTTTCTCTTCAATATTCTCGGAGTTTCCAAACCGGGTTTTATAAACCCAATCCTGCACCCAGTGTTCGAGCTTGAGCTTTCCGATCACCCAGCCTGCTGTAATGGCTATAAAAAGTCCGGTTACAACATATATAAGTGCTACCTTCCAACCGAACAAGCCAAAAAGAAGTATCACAGCAACTTCGTTAATCATAGGCGCAGCTATGAGAAAGGAGAAAGTTACGCCTAATGGTACACCCGATTCTACAAATCCTAAAAACAATGGAATAGCTGAACATGAACAGAATGGAGTAACAATTCCAAGACTGCCGGCTAAAATATTTCCGGTAAAGGTCGACTTACCTTCCAGCAATTTACGGGTTCTTTCGGGCGAAAAGTACGACCGGATGATGCCAACAAAAAAAATGATAAGCGCCAACAGCATCAGCACTTTTGGAACTTCGAAAATGAAAAAGCGCAATGCTTCTGTAAAGTGTTCGCCCTTTTCAAGTTTCAGCGCTGTATCAATAAACCAATCGGTTGCAGGTTGCAAAAACTTATACACTACATACCACACAGGTATTAGAAGCAACGGTATGGCTATTTTTCTGTTTATCTTCATAATGCACGGTTTTCATTTCGATTAATCCCGAAATGAGTTTCTAAATTTTTTAAAAGTAAACCCTGATGATATAATAAATGCCAACAAGGATGAACAATACGGCAATAATTCTGCGGAACCAGGTTTCGAAGATCCGCACCTTATTGTACACATTGCCAATGCCCGAGATAGTATAAGCAAGCACCCATGCAAAATGATTACCGGTATACCCGTAGCCAACGCAAAAATTACAGGAAGGTACAAACCCGATGCGCTGCTCACTGTCATGGGCACCAGCATGCCAAAATAGAGTACGCCGCTGTAAGGACAAAAAGCCAGGGCGAAAACAATTCCCAGCAAAATGGCATCCAGGTAGTTCCATTGCTTCTTGTTCTCCATTCGGGAAGTTAGTTTGCTCATGCCTGGAAAATTCATTTTTATAATATCGAGCATAAACAAACCTATGATGATGAGCAGTGGTCCCAGAAACTTCTCGCCATATCTTTGAAAGAACCCCGAGAATTGGAACTGGTCTGCACCCAGGTAAATAATCAGGGCGATTGCAGTATAACTGATTGCCCTGCCAAGGGTGTAGAATAGTCCGTTGAGAAAAACCCTGTGACGGTTTTCAATGTCTTTACTTATAAAGCCAATTGCTGTAATATTGGTAGCCAGTGGACAGGGACTGATGGCTGTCATAAAACCCAGCACCAATGCCGATAACCACGGCATGGTGCTGTTCTCGAGTATGCTGTTAAGAAAATCCATTTTACGATTTCAGCAGGCCATCAACTTTATCCTTAATAACCGCTTTAAATTTTTCAGGATTGGAGCGGGCATACATAAAACCTTCGTTGGTGATGTTGATTTTTGTACTCCCTTTCACTAAAAGCAGGGTTTGTCCCGAAACCTGTAGTTTTTCAGCAAGTGCTTTACCCGAGGCATCATCCAGGTTCACGGCTTTAAAGGTAACTTTTCCGTTGTAAAGACTCTGGAGGTCGTTTTTTGCTTCTGACTCAACGGTTTTGCAGGTAACACAGCGGGCCGAAAAGTGAAAATAGTAGGCTTCCACATTGGCGGTTGCGATTGCTTTTTCTTCTTTTTTAGGTGTTTGTGCGTTGCACGAAAAGTTTCCCAGCATAATTGCTATGGCAAAGCTGAATGCTAATAATTTTCTCATTTAAGTTAAGTTTTTAATTGATTAATATTTTAACAATACCTGTTTCACCTCTTCAGCAGATGGAACCCTCCCCTTAATCTCTACTTTTTCGTTCACTACCAGGGCAGGTGTGGTCATAACGCTGTATTTCATAATATCCATAATATCTTCCACTTTGGTAATGGTGGCGTTAAATCCGTTTTGTTCCACCACCTCACGGGTAAGTTTCTCAAGCGATTTGCATTTGGGGCAGCCTGTTCCTAAAATTTTTATTTCCATTGTTATTAAATATTATGTTTCGGGTAAACCCGAAATGTTTAATTAAATTTTTTTTATCGTTTAAAGAAAACCTGCAAGTATAATTTTTGCTTCTTCCCAGTTTTCGCGGTTGATACAATATTTGATGTAAGGCGAATTGATTTCGCCCTGTATTAATCCGGCGTTTTTAAGTTCCTTTAAATGCTCGGAGAGCGTAGAGCGGGCAATGGTGTAATTAGCAACTTTACAGTGCCAAATTTTCGCAATTAAAAAGTGCCATTTTAGAAAACGAAAAAGCCTTCATATTTGAGGTGACCAAACCAAAGAATATGAAAGCTTTAAGACAAACACCCAAAAAGGTAT
>JAAUTT010000097.1 GCA_012031335.1 Bacteroidales bacterium
GAAAAATATTATTAAACTGAAATACTTATTGATAGGATTGGCTCTTCTTGGCTTTTCATGCCAAAAAGAATACGAGAAGGAATACAACTGGGCTTATCCGGTTAGCGGCGACTGGACAGTGACCGTTGCAGTGGGTGAAAATGTGCTGGGTTCCATATTTATGAAAACATATAACACCTCTTTTGGACAGGATTCTATTTGGGTTGACGATAACCATAATTTTTGGCCTTTTCAGGTAAAAGCCAAAGTGGATGTGAATGCAAGAACGTTTGAAACAACCGAATTCGTTTCTTACGAAGGAACTAATAATGAAGATATTGTTACCATTACAAATGCGAAAGTAGTGAATAACGACAGTATTTACTTCGAGATTAAGTTCGATTCCGATCCCGATACCTATATTATCTCAGGTCACAGAAGGGTTAGCTACGACGAATATAACGGTATTATACACTAAGAGCAATTTATCAGGTATTTTATGTTAATTGCAAAGTGAAAGCTACCATTGGTCAATTAAGTGGTCTATACGCAAATATACTGAGTTATATTTGTGTATAGACCTTAAATATTGAAATTATACTGCTGTGTGGGGCAACACAATATTTAGGTTTACAAATAGTTAATAATTATTCATTTACATTTACAACTAAAACCGCACAGCAGACAATTTATAAAGAAACGGCAGGAATAGGCACCTGCCGTTTTTTTATTGTCCTTTCGGCATTGATACCTGGATTTGGGGTTTAACCAGGAAAACAATCTTATAGATTAAGCTATTCTCTAATAAGTTATATTTTAAAAAAAATCACAGTTGTCAGCTTTTCGTTAAGTCAACAACATTGGTTTATATTTTCAAAAAACCACGATAGCATTTGGTATATTTCTAACTTGGTTTATGTTGTTTTCTAACGTGAAGTTGTACAAAACCTAGCGTGAAGTTGCAAAGTATAACCCTGTGTTTTAAAATGCAGTTTAAAAAAAGAATAACTATCTCTCTTATTGATGATAATTCCAGGCGATGTGTAATGCCTCCGGAATGATTGTGGTTCCACACCGAAAAGTTATCTTTGGCTTTTCTTTTCAAAAAAAATACAAAATGGATAAACGATTGGAAGAATTTAAACGGCTGCTCGATATTATGGATGAGTTGCGTGCCAAATGTCCCTGGGATAAGGAGCAAACCATGGAAAGTCTGCGGCATTTAACTATTGAAGAAACTTATGAGCTGGCTGATTCAATTCTGGAAGGTAAATTTCAGGATATCAAGAAGGAATTGGGGGACATATTGCTTCATATAGTTTTTTATGCTAAAATAGCTTCCGAGCAACAAAAATTTGATATAACCGATGTTATTTCAGGTATATGCGAGAAGTTAATTTACAGGCATCCACATGTTTTTGGCTCAGTAGAAGTCGAAAATTCAGACGATGTAAAAAATAACTGGGAAAATCTGAAAATAAAAGAAGGGAACAAGTCTATACTTGCAGGTGTGCCTGTTTCGCTGCCTGCTCTTGTCAAAGCCCACCGTATACAGGATAAAGTTCGTTCAGTTGGTTTTGATTGGGACGACAGAACTCAGATATGGGAAAAAATTGACGAAGAACTTAAGGAACTTCGGGATGAATTTGAACGTGGAGAGGAAAAGGCTATGGAAGCAGAATTTGGTGACCTTCTTTTCTCACTCGTAAATGGCGCCCGTTTATATAATATCGATCCTGAAATGGCACTGGAACGCACAAATAAGAAATTTATCAGAAGGTTTAATTATCTTGAATCGCAAACGCTAAAAAAAGGAAAATCGTTGAAGGAAATGACACTTGATGAAATGAATGTACATTGGGAGGAAGCCAAAAAACAGGACAAATAAAAAAAAGCAGCTTAATCGGCTGCTTCTTCTTTTTTAGTTTCTGCTGAAGGTTGTTCTTCTTTTTTCTCTTCGACTTCCAGATCAATCATATTTAATCCTAAAAGAAGATTATACCATGTTATTACCTTTTTCATATCCGAAACATAAACCTTGTCTCTGTCATACGTAGGTAATATTTCAGCAAAATATTTTCTTCAATTTATCATCAGTATTTTTGTCGAAATTAACCGGACCACCATTTTCCTTAGTATAGATTATTCTGAATACTTCTGCCAAGGCCACTTCTTTTTCTTCGGTGTAAACTGCAATATCCTCAAGAGCACTTATCCGTGCTGTAGCTGATGCGTTCGACCGCTTTTTGTCTATAAGACCTTCCACAATAACCCCATTTCTACCCTGAGCAATAAATCTGAACAATCCGCCCTGTCCCGAAATAGACATTATATCCTTTAAATTCATAGTTTATAAGTTTGGTATCACATTTAATATTCCGGCAAATTTAAACAATTCCCCGTTCTTTTTTAATTTTCTCGTATGCCTCATTCAATTTTTGGAACTTTTCATTCGCTGCATTTCTGAATTCATCACCTAAATAGGCTACCTTATCCGGGTGATATTTTACTGCCATTTTCCGATATGCTTTTTTAACTTCGTCATCACTGGCGGTGGATTCTATTTCCAGTATTTTATAGGCCGAATCTAGTGTATCAGCTACAAACATCGATTTCAAAGAGTCTCTGTCGGAGTTTTTTATACCCATTGAAGTGGCTATTCTTTCAACCACATTGAGTTCAGCCTGTTCCATCCTGCCGTCGGAATGACAAAGGCCATATAAAAAATGCAGGAGCTGCAGGCGGGAGGAGTAATCTATCTTTTGAGAAATCTGTTCGCAAACATCTTCAACAGGTATCTCCTGTTTCAATAGATCCTTTAGAATTGTTAATGCTTCCTGTGCTCCATCAATACCAAAATTCTGAACAAGAAATTTCTTAACGTAATCCAGTTCGGCCTTTAAAATTTTACCATCTGCCTTCATAACTGCAGCTATGAGTACCAAAAGACTGATAGCGTAATCTCCCGGAGTGGTTTTACCCTGATTAACCTGTACCGAGGTGGTTGAAATAGAATCGACCAAAGATCCTAGCAGAAATCCTACCAGCACTCCAATCGGACCGCCAACAACCCAGCCCAGACCACCCCCGATCCATTTTGCAAAATTACCCATTGTTATATGCTGAAATTATTATGTAAATCTAATACTTGTTTTATAAGGGACGAGTTTTCGTCGTTTTGTACAACATAATCACTCATTTTTAACTTCTCTTCGTCATTCATCTGATTATTTATTCTTGCAGTAACAGATTCTCTTGTTACGCTGTCACGTTTCATTACTCGGGCGATTCTAAGCTCCAAAGGGGCATATACAAGAACAATGCTGTCAAGATTTTTATACGCACCGCTTTCGAATAGGATAGCGGCCTCTTTAATGATATATTTTTCTTTGCCATTTATTTTTAACCACTGATCAAAATCTTCGAAAACAGCCGGATGCACAAGGTCATTCAGTTTTTTCAAAGAGGTTGAATCGCGGAATACTATTTCGGCAAGTGCTTTTCGGTTAACTTTTTGGCCTGTGTAAATATTTTCGCCAAAAGTGGTTATAAGCTTCGACCTGAGTTTTGGATCGGTATCCAAAAGCTGTTTTGCCCTTTTCGTCCGAGTTGTATACTTTACAACCTAATATCCTGAATATTTCACATACAACAGATTTGCCACTTCCTATTCCACCTGTAACTCCTATTTTTTTCATCTTTCGATTATAAAGTCTACATTTTTAGGAGTAAATTTTGTATTCACTATAAAACCAGGCGATTTTACCAGATTTACTTTTAATTTTCGGGTTCTCTGCGGGTCAATATCATTATAATCCACAATAACTCTGAAAAGGTCGGAGTTAAGTTTTGAATAGTCGGTTACTGCAACCATTGCTGAAATACTTACATATCCAGGAAATGTTTTAAGGATTAGGTCGCTTGGCAAATTAACAACTTCAATGGGAACAGATAATGTTTTTTCGGTATATTTTTCAACAGGAATCAGAATATCTACTTCTTCAAGGTTATATTGAAGTGTACGTATGGGAACAAGATCAATTTGTTTTCGGATGGTATCATTTACCCTCGATTTTCTTATAGTTTCGGTTGAAACAAACTTAAGCGTATCCATAATGATTCTTGGACCAAAAACTTTGATAGAATCGGGGAAAACACTTGCTCTCCCTTTTTGCATAAAATTGTTTTTTGAATGAGAGATCCAAAACAGGATTAACTTTAATGCTTTTACTTATTATATCGTCAAGAATGAAGTAAAGAGTGTCGGGTTGAATAGATACAACCTGAAGATCTTCACCAATCTGGGAGGATAATCTCTCTCTGAATCTTCGGGTAATTAAATAGTTTAACTGCGAAGCTGTATCAATTGGAGTAATACCTGCCCCCGTTACATCAATCCGAAGCGGGCTTAAACTGGCATAAAGTTTATGTTTTATGATTGTAAATCCATGTCCGTTTATCCAAAGTTTAAGATGATGCGGAACATCCGATACCACAACTTTTTCAGGTGGGAAATTATAATATCGTACGGGGAATTCGAGCTGAACCGAATAGTCTTTGTTTAATGCTGTGAGTAACCAGAATATGGCAGATATAAATAAAAAAAACAGGTATATTAAAAGTTTCTTTTTTAACTTGATTCTTTCACTACCTGTTCTTTTATTTAGGCTTTTTAATTCAGCTCTGAGTGATTTTTGCATTGAATGGTAATCCGTAAACGAAAAACCGGTTATTTCTGCTGAGCAAGGTCGGAAGGATCTCTCAGTACAGCACTTTTATCAATTTTTAAGCGCATTTTATCTTCAACCTCAATGATAATGGTAGTATCCTCTATTTCTGCGATTTTGCCATAGATACCACCGGTTGTTACAATTTTTTCACCTTTTTTAAGGTTATTGCGGTAATTTGTAAGCTCTTTCTGCCTTTTAACCTGAGGACGTATCATGAAGAAATAAAAAACAACAATGATCAACACTAAAGGTAAAAGGGAAACCAATGGGTTTGAGCCAGCTTGGGGATTTCCCATTAAAATGATTGACAATAAATTCATACTCTGTAATTTAATTTATTTAATTGATTTTCTTCTGATTCAAAATTTTGGCAAAAATACAAACAATTTGCGAAAAAATGTTTATAAAAACTATTTATCACCTATTAAGCCTCTGCCAGTCTTTATAATTCTCTTGTCTTCTTTAAGTTCAACAATTATTTTATCCAGAATACCATTGATAAATTCATTGCTTTTACTGGTTGAATAATATTTGGCAAGTTCAATATATTCATTCAGTGTTACTTTTAGTGGTATTTCGGGAAATTCAACCATTTCGGTTATTGCCATTACCATAAGTTGAATGTCCATGAGTGCAATACGGTCTATTTCCCAGTTTCGGGTATATTTTTCGATTAAGGTCTTATACTCATCGTAATTAAGTATAATTTTCCTGATAAGTGTTTTTGCAAATTCTCTGTCGTCCTCATTCTTGAAAAGCGGAAGCATGTTTCCACCCTCAGGATTATTCTCCTTAAAGCGGTCGATAGTGCGCAAAATCATACTGATCACAAATTCGATATCGTCGTTCCAGAAGATGTTTTGCTCCTCAAGCACATGATACATGATTCGAGATTTTCGAACTCGTTCGACAATATATCCGTGATAAGCTGTTTCTGGTCAGTATAATTGATATCAGATTTTGCCATATAGGCTTTGTAATAATCCGAACTAAGTATTATATTGTAAAGTTTCCTAACCACCTCATCGTGGTCTCTCCAAGTAAGTTTCTTTTTAAAAACATATTGTTTGAAAGCCTCGTTTTCGTCTAATTGAATCAAAACCTTATTATCAAGAAAACGGGTGTTGGGGTGAAGGTCCTCATAGGTTGGCAGAATCTTGTTACTGGCTATTTCCATTTTTCCCTCTGCATATTTCCTGACCTCCAGTAGCAAAGCCATCATATAATGGTACAAATCGTACGATTTATCTATATTAAACCATAAACTTCTTTCAGCTTTATTGAGGTCGGTATCGTCGTTACTCAGCCAGGCATAAATAACCTGCATTATCTTAATGCGTATCAGTCGTCTGCTAATCATCCTATTTTAAAGAGCGTTTAATTAAATTACCTGTATAATTACAGGACTGCAAAATAAGTTTATTTTATAGAACCTACCAAGAAGAAAAAATTAAAAACAAATCAAAATTTGTATGTACAAGTTTTGATTTGTTAAAAATAATTTACTAAATATTTTTAAAAAAAACAAGTATTTGAAAATTAAGAGGATTATTTTTTTTATTTTTGATTTTGAGAAACATTAGTGGCAATCTAAACACCTAACCAAATGGAAGAAGGAAACGAAAAATTAGGCGGATCCGAAAGAACAGAGAAGGAAGACATTTATTCGAAAGCAATACGTGCCGGAAAAAGGACTTATTTCTTTGATGTTAAAAGTACCCGCCGTAACGATTTCTACCTTACCATTACCGAAAGTAAGAAAAGGTTTAATCGGGAGGGGCGCTATTTCTTTGAAAAGCACAAAATTTTTCTTTATAAGGAAGATTTTGACAAATTTGTTGATGGACTGACTGAAATGGTGGATTATATCCGGCAACACCAGGAAGATTTTATCAACTACGAAGGACTTGAACATGAAGAAGAATTCAGGGAAACAACGCTTCATGATACCGGAAATTCTGAGCTGGAAGAAGTAGAAGTAGCATCGTATTCAAATATCGATTTCGACGATTTGGATGAGAAGCGCTAAAAAATACAAAAAAAGCCGGATGATTCCGGCTTTTTTGTTTATCTGAATTTTTCAATTTTATCCTCAAAACTAAGATCTTTTATAGCTGAGCGATGAATTTTCAGATTCACAATTACTTCATCAGCTCCTGAAGCTAAACATACATCCTGCGCCTGTTTTACAGTAAGCATTACCTCTTCGTATTCTCCTTCCACAACAGTCTCGAAAGGACAAACCAGGTATTTTAGACCCGATGTAGCAATAACGTCAATAGCCAAATCTATTAACATATACATGTCAACCGTTGTGGATTTGGGTATAATTTGAACAGCCAGATTAATTTTCATAAAAAATAAATTTTAATTTCACATCATTAAATTGCCGGATATTTTAGTTAACCGGAACCAAACCCCAAACTACTTAATATTAAAAAGATTTTTGAAATTGATCTATCCTATTTCTCCGGATTGTGATGACTCTTCTTCCCTGACAAGATAGTCGGAGATTTCATCGAACGATAAAATCTTTACGTTGGTAACAATAACATTCGAATGGAGAAAATCTCCATATTGGTTACATTCATCAACTATTTCAGAAAATAAATTATTGAGCGAAACATTTAAAGGAATTAAGGCTTTAACTGCTGCAAATTTGGTAGAATACTCTACTTCTTCAAGTTCACAAATATATCTCTGAAAAATAAATCCCATTTCGTTAGAAATGATCTTTTTTTGAAGATCACCAATATCCTGACCTTTTTTTGCAATTAAAACAATAAAATAGCGAAGTTTGGAACCCTTTCCACCCAATCCTGTTGATATAAATACCTGATTTTCATCAAGAAATGAACTTTCAAGCAAAACTCTGCTTTCCTGCATGGCAAGAGTAGCCCAATCCTTTAGTTCAGGGTCAGGATTCTTATGGTAATTTTCAATAGCACGGTATGCTTCCACCTGATCCATGGAGGCCAAACGAATAAGGATTTTTTTCTTCAGATCCAGATTAGAACCGGATGCATTTAATTCTTCAATGAGATTGAATGTATCAGTTGTTTTCTTCGATTTCCTGATTTTCTTCGAAGATTCAAAATATTCCAACTGAACATCAATATCAACCTGTTCCTGCAGCACACTGTAACTTCCCTTGAAATTTCCAAGCAGTTCCTGTATTTTTTCAAAAATGTTTTCTTCCTGTGCCATTTTTAGGTGATTAATCCTTTTTAAGCATTAATAAATGTATAAAACAATATGTAATTATACAATAATATTCATTTAGAATATCGACCATATATTTTTTTTTCTAAATTTAAAATAGCCATTTCAGGCTATTGCTTTAAAGGTTGCATTACAGTAATATTGCAACCTGATTATTATTCTTATTTAATTTAAATAAAACATTATCTTAAAATTTCGCATGTGAAATTATCCGAATTGCAGACGAATGAATCTGGTATAATAACCAGGGTGCAGGGAATTGGTGCTTTTCGAAAACGGATTACCGAAATGGGATTTGTAAAAGGGAAGAAGGTAAAAGTTATAAGAAACGCCCCTTTAAAAGATCCTGTTGAATACAATATAATGGGTTACGAAGTTACCCTTCGGCGCGATGAAGCATCGATGATTGAAGTTATTACAGAAGAAGAAGCGCTGGAGAATGAAAATTTCATTATCAACGGCAATTTTAAAGGAGTATTTTCGGAAGATAAACTTCGGAAAAAAGCGGCCAAACAGGGCAATGTTATTTTAGTAGCGCTTGTTGGTAATCCTAATTCGGGTAAAACTACACTTTTTAATCATGCTTCAAATTCCCGGGAGCATGTTGGAAATTATAGCGGTGTTACTGTCGATGCAAAAACTTCTGTTTTATATTATCGTGATTATGAAATTCACATAACCGATCTTCCTGGTACATATTCTCTTACTGCTTATAGTCCCGAAGATCTTTATGTAAGGAAATTTATATCGGAGAACCATCCCGATGTAATTATAAATGTGGTAGATTCCTCAAACCTGGAACGTAATCTATACCTTACCACTCAACTTATCGATATGGATATCAGGAGTGTTATGGCGCTTAATATGTATGATGAACTTCTGGCCAGGAACCACAAATTCAATTACAGCTCTCTTGCCGAAATGATCGGAATCCCTATCGTACCAACCGTAGGTTCACGTGGTACCGGAGTAACAGATTTATTCGATAAGGTTATTGATATTTTTAATAACCGTGAAAAAACCAGGCGACATATTCACATAAATTATGGCGACGATGTTGAAGAAACCATAAAACGTCTTCGTACTAAAATTAAAGAAAGTAGTAATCAGGCACTGTTATTAAATTATTCTTCCCGATTTTTAGCCATTAAAATGCTGGAGAACGATAAGGCCGCATTTGATGTGCTTTCGACAGTAATAATTTCCCCGAAATACAAAAACTTTGCTCAAAAAGAAAAAAAGCGTCTCGAATTATTATTTGGAGAGGACAGTGAAACCATAATTACCGATGCCAAGTATGGTTTTATACATGGAGCTCTGAAAGAAACCTATTCAGGCGAGTTTGAAACTACAAACACCATTTCATACAAAATTGACAAGTGGATTACCAGTAAAAAGCTGGGATTTCCTATTTTCTTGCTTTTTCTATGGATAATGTTCGAAGCAACATTTGTGATTGGCAATTATCCAATGGACTGGATAGATATGGGGGTTGGAAGTCTGAGTAGTTTCCTGTCGGAAATAATTCCTGCCGGCTCATTCAAACATTTGCTCATAGATGGGATAATTGGTGGGGTAGGGGGGTGTAATTGTATTTCTTCCTAATATCCTTATACTTTTCTTTTTTCATTATCCATCATGGAAGACTCTGGCTATATGGCACGGGCTGCTTTTATTATGGATAAACTGATGCATAAAATAGGGCTTCACGGGAAATCATTTATTCCACTGATTATGGGTTTTGGGTGCAATGTTCCAGCAGTTATGCATCGCGAACCATTGAAAACAGAAAAAGCCGTTTAATAACAATGCTCATAACACC
>JAAUTT010000098.1 GCA_012031335.1 Bacteroidales bacterium
TTCCATATTTATTTTTTGAGATTCCTTATGATTAACTTCTGTTCTTTACATCCATTTTTCCGAAAGAATATTACCCTGGATGCCTACTGTAATAGCTTTTACAGGTACTTTTCTTTTTGCTTTTCGGGCAGCACTTAATGTTAGCTGAAGCAAGCCTCCGCAACAAGGTACTTCCATAATTAAAACAGTTAATGTGTTAATCCGGGCATCATCAATTAAGCGAATTATTTTTTCGGTATACACATCCTTGTTTTGGTCGAGCTTGGGGCAGGCTATACCAAGAGTTTTGCCTTTTAAGTATTTGTTATGAAAATTTCCAAGCGAGTATGCAACACAGTCGGCCGATAAAACAAAATCAGATTCCTGAAAATGTGAAGCTGCAGGATTAATCAGGTGCATCTGAACAGGCCATTGAGTTAATGCTGAAGAAATGTTTACTGCTATTTCGGCGGCCTGAGATACGGGTTTAAATGTTATAGATTGAGAACCGGGGCATCCTTTCCCTTCGTAGTCATTTGCAGGTGTAATGTTTAACTTCATAAAACCTGGTTTTTCTTTTTCTGATTTGTAATTTTCCACTTCTGTAATGATTTCTGCCACTTCCAGATTTATTACCGATCTGTTTTCTCGCAGATAATTTATGCCTTCGCGTAAATAGCCCTGTTCGTTATGGTCAATCAGGTGCTTCAAATGAGCAAGTACAACATTTTGGGATTTGGTAACCATCTCAGCCATTACAAGAGTTTCATCGTATGGTGAGGCTTCCCTTGTAATAATTTCAAGAGCCCCTTCGGGGCAGTGACCGAGGCAAGCTCCAAGTCCATCGCACATTAAATCGCTAATTAAAACCGCTTTTCCATCAATTATCTGTAAAGCGCCTTCGTGACAATTGGGTACGCACATGCCACAACCGGTGCATTTCTCCTCATCTATTTTTACAATTTCCCTGTTCATTGCTGTTTCTTTTTACAAATATAAGTAAATAGGTAAATGAATACCTAAATGTATTTAAATTTTTTTATTTGATGAATTGATTGAGTGTTTGACTCCTTAGATAATTAATAAACTCGGTTGAGATTTTAAAGGTGATATTATTCATTATGCAATGGTCGAGAGGGCAAACGGGCGACTGGAAAAGACAATGAGCGATTTCGGCTTTCCCCTCTATAGCTTCATAAATATCAAGAAACGAAATCTGATCGGCAGGTTTCTTTAGGATAAAACCTCCAGCCGGTCCCCTGGTGGAACTGATAAGACCATCTTTGGCAAGACGTTGCATAACTTTTGCTACATGATGTTTCGAAGTTTTTGTGATATCGGCAATTTTAATAACGTTAATAAGTCCCTCGGATTTTGCTACCAGTACCATTGCATGTATCGCAATGGAGGAGGCTTCGGAAAGTGAAAACAACTTTGCCATAATTCGGTAATTAAATACCAAATATAATTGAAAATGCGAAACTACATTTTCAATTATCCCAATTAAATTGTAACTTCAGTATAAAAGCTGCTTTTTAACAAAATACATTTAAACGATCTGCACATTAGTATTTGTGAGCGTACATAAGGGAATCTTGTTTATTCTTAAAGTATATATGAGGGAGGCTCTGAGATGGGTAAATACTTAAAGCGATTTTTAATCTTTATTTTTTTATTGGTATATGTTATACTGAATGCTTTCCGCAAACTAAGTTCAGTGAAGCTTTCACATTTAATACAAAAGTTACGGGCGATTTCATTTATAATCATTCGGGAGGTATTAAAAAGGGATATACATATATTGGCATGGAAGATTTTTCTATAGCCTTTGATACCGAAAGTTTGCCGGTTGGTGGAATGGCGGACATGTTTTTGTGCATGGGTTAAATGCGCATGGTAAAGGTCCAAGTGAATTTTTTACCGGAGATATTCAGGTTCTTTCCAACATTGAAGCTGGAGATTATACCGGATTGTACGAATTTTATTACAGTCAATCTTTTGGCGGGTTTTCATTATTACTTGGTCAGCACGATCTCAATTCGGAATTTATCGGGACTAAGTATGGAGGCACTTTTATAAACAGTTCTTTTGGAATAGCTCCGTCGATATCTTTAAATGTACCGGTTTCAATTTATCCGGTAGCCGCTCCGTGTATTCTATTTAAATATGAATCGCCTGGGATGATGGTCTATAAATTGGCAATATATGATGGCGATCCTGGGAATTTCGAGAGTAACCGATTTAATTTACAATGGAATGTGAATGCTAAAGAAGGGCTTTTTAATATTGGAGAAATCGAATATAATTTAATACGGAACGATCAGTTGAATGCTGTTTTATAAGGGTGGTATGTTTTATCACTCAGGTACTTTTCCGGATTATTCCGATACAACAATATTTCATCGTGGAAACTACGGATTTTATGTCATTGTTGATCAGGCATTTTTCAACAGAAGTCTACATGCCGGAAGAGGCTTGTTGTTTTTTACCCAGGCTGGTTTTTCCCCGGGATCTTTTAATCAAATAGGATATTATATCGGAGCTGGTTTACGGTACCACGGGCTAATATCCGGAAGGTTCTACGACGAAATTGGATTGGCCTTTGCCACCGTTGGCCTTGGTAAACCTTACAAAAAATTATATCAATCTCCATATTCCAACGAAACTACAATTGAAGCTACCTATAAATTTAAATTCGGCAAGAATTACTCAATACAACCTAATATCCAATATATTATTAACCCAGGTACAGGTGAATACAATAATTGCTTTGTTTCACTAATTCGTTTTACTCTTGAATATTAATTAATTATGTTTTAATTTATCTTTTTTGTTAAACCCGGCAAAATTCCTTAAATTTAATTAAACCATAAAACTTAAATTTTATGAGCAATTTATTTAGGAATATTTCTGTTCGTAACAGATTTATTATTGTATTTGGTCTTATTGTACTGCTAAACTTAACCAGTTTGTTTATAACATTTAAAGATTTGGGGACAATGCGAAGCATAAGCGATGAGCTTTATAATTTACATTTTATGGGAATGAACCGGTTAATCGAATCCGACAGGGATGCTTACCAGTCGCGACTGGCTATTAGCGAATCATTTAGTGCAACCAACAGATCCAACAGCGCTTCGGTAGGCAACTCACGGAAGAAATAATTTCTAATCTTGAACAGATAGATACCCGGTATTCTAATTTTTTAGAACTCTATAAACAGGCTGTAAATGATTCGCACGAAGATATTAACAATACCGTACGCGATAATTATAATAAGTTGAAATCCATAACCGGTAATCTGGTAAATATGCTCAAGTCAAATCAGTATGATGAGGCTGAGGTGGTTTACTTTTCGGAATACATACCTGTTTTTGATACAATGCGTGAGGCAATGAATCAATATACTGATCTGTTTCTGGCAGAAACAGATACCAATTACATTCAGGCTCAAAAAACCGGAAAAGGAATTTATGTTTCTACCAGCATTGGATTTTTGCTTCTTATTACAATTCTTATATTTAGTGCTTATTTGTTAACAATCAGCATTACAGTGCCGTTAAAAAACGTAATTACTGCTGCCGAAGAAATTGCTGGTGGAAATCTGCATGTCAAAATTGAGGCAGAGGGAAATAATGAAACAACGCAAGTATTGAAGGCTGTTGAAAAATGAGGATAAAGCTTTCGGGTATTCTTAGTGATATTATTACTGCTGCAAACAATATTTCATCCGCCAGCGAAAATCTTAATGGCCGGTCGCAAAAGATGGCACAGGGAGCAACA
The DNA here is from genome assembly GCA_012031335.1 of Bacteroidales bacterium. The sequence continues at coordinate 3,763 of JAAUTT010000098.1, forward strand.
GAACAGGCAAGCTCGGTAGAGGAATTATCTTCGGCAATGGAACAAATGGCTTCCAATATTCAGCAAAACTCCGACAATTCATCTCAGACTGAAAAAATTGCTATTAATGCCGCATCGGGAATCAAAAAGGGAAGTACTGCAACTATTGAGGCTGTGGGGTCAATGAATGAAATCGCAGCTAAAATCTCCATCATTAACGACATTGCTTTCCAGACAAATATACTTGCCCTGAATGCTGCCGTTGAAGCCGCACGAGCCGGAGAGCATGGTAAGGGTTTTGCAGTTGTAGCTGCCGAAGTTCGTAAACTTGCAGAACGAAGTAAAATCGCTGCTGATGAAATTGAACATTTATCACGCTCGGTAATGGGCACGTCTCAACAGGCTGGTAGCCAGCTGCAACAACTGGTGCCTGAAATTGAAAAAACAGCTCGTCTCGTTCAGGAAATTACAGCATCAAGTCTTGAACAAAACAGTGGTGCCGATTTAATTAATAATACAATACAGCAGTTAAATCAGGTAACACAGCAAAATGCTGCTCTGGCCGAAGATGTAGCTGCCAGTGCTGAGGAACTTTCCGGACAAGCGCAACAGCTTTCGGAAATAACCGAATACTTTAAAAAAGCTTAAAAGTATTTAGCCTTTCAAAGGTTATATCATGAAATTATCAATTACCTGAAGCATAGCTGGATGTAATTTGCCCGATGCTACAATTTCAGGTGCAAAAATATCTTCCTTCCCATTAAAGGTGCTGGCGATGCCACCTGCTTCTTTAACAAGAATATATCCCGCTGCAATATCCCAGGGGTGAAGATTAAATTCAATAAATGAGTCAGCGTACCCTGCTGCTACATATAGCATATCAAGAGCTGCAGAACCTGTAATACGGATACCCAGCGAATTTTCATAGATATGGCGTATGAGCGAGAAATATTGAGTCGACCGTTCATTCATGTGGTATGGAGTTCCTATTATTACCAGGGATTTTCGAGATGAGTATTATCTTTACATGTATGGCATTTCCATCACAATAGGCTCCTCCTCCTTTCCAGGCATAATAACATTTATTAGACGGGATATCGTAGGTAACACCCAGAAGAACTTCGTTTTTATCCACAAGGGCCAAAGTTGAGGTATAAAGGGGGAAGCCGGTGATGTAATTGGTTGTTCCGTCGAGTGGGTCTACAATCCAGCTGATGATGCCTTTTTTGTCGGTAGTTTTTTCTTCAGTTATAAATCCGGCTTCGGGCAATAATTTCGAAAGCCTTTCGACTAACATTTTTTCGGCTGTATGATCCACATAAGATACAAGGTCGCGTGCACTCTTGTTTAAAACCGCCCCCTGATCAAAGAGAACCCGTTCGGACCGGATATATTCACCAACTTCTTTTATAATTTCTATGGCCGAGAGGCACAGTGTTTTTTAAGTTTTCCATTTTGCTTTTGTTTTCAGTTCCAATACTACAAAAATATTGTTGAAACCTTGCTGACTTAATATTTTTTGTATACGTTACCTTAATTTTTCAAATATGAAAAATTGCCCCTGATTTTTAATAATCCTGGTAAATTATCATTGTCAATGTTCAAATCAAACTATTACCTTTAACCGGTTAAACGCAAAAAATATGGATGTCTTAATAAAGTTTACACCGGTTGAAGAAAAGCACATTGAAGAAATTAAGGATATCTATAATTATTATGTGCAAAATACAACTGTTACTTTTCATGCTGAATTGCTGGATAATTTGGAAATGAGGGAGATCTTGTTTTTCAAAAATTCAAGATTTTCGTCTTACGCTATTCTGTTACCTGATGATAAAATTGCAGGTTACCTAATATTAGGGTATTATAAACCACGACAAGCCTACGATTATACTGCCGAAGTTACTGTTTATCTTCATCCTGATTATACCGGGAAGGGGATTGGGAACAAAGCAATGAAATTTATTGAGGAAATTGCGCATGAAAAGAAGTTTCACGCGTTATTAGGTGTGATATGTTCCGAGAACGTTTCGAGTATTAATCTTTTCAAAAAATTCGGATACTGGGAGTGTGCACATTTCCGCGAAGTGGGCTTAAAATATGGCCGACTTCTGGATGTGGTGGTTTATGAAAAAATTTTAGCCTAATGTGATCGTAATTTAAGGGTCAATTTTAGTTTGCGGATCAACATACAATTAAAAAAACAATTAAGTTTGCCTGAACGATATATGTTTCTAAAAGCATTACTTACTAACATGACTTCAGCTTTAAGGATAATCTGCGGAATAACCCTTTTGCCTTCGTTGGAGGAATGTGTCCCGTTAATGCTGCTGACAACCCAAAACTTAAGCGATTCGATGAAAGTATTTTTGTTATTTCGAATTTCTCAGGTGTCGATGCCAATCTTACCGAAACGCGATCGATACAGGAACTTCTGGATGCAAATATAAGTGGATTCCGGTTTCATATTGACTGGGAAAAAAACAATAACAGGCTTATCCTCAAAGGAACCAATAATAGCCGGATTTCTTTACCCGACGTTTTAAATTCAATAAAACTATCTCTGGATAAAGATACCGGAAGAATTATAACTCTTTTCCTCGATTTTACTGTAAATGTTAATGAAATTATGGAGGTATTTGAGGAATCGGGCCTTTTAAATTACGTTTACAGGCACGATCAGGAAGCTGGTTGGCCGGCATTGCAAACTATGGCTGAAGCGAATAAGCGTTTGGTTTTGTTTTCGATGCAGGAACATCGTACAAGCCCCGATTGGCTGCTTTATATATGGAATTTTGCTGTTGAGCCCTATTTTTCCTTAATGGATGCTCCCGATTTTATCGGCGAGTTTTTAAGAGGTGATCCCAAAAACGACCTTCTCATTTACAACGAATATAATATCCTGGAACCTACCGGTAATAAACTAAAAAATCTTAACCAGGATCAAAATCCGTTTTTACTCGAACATATTAAAAATGTGTGGGCAAAAACTGGCAAAGTGCCGAATTTTATCGTGCTCGATAAATATGAATCGCGAATTAACCGTATTGTTTATCTTTTAAACCAATTTAAAACCTTAAAGGGTTCTGTTACATACAATACAAGAGTTTTGGATTATGTTAGCTGGAAAGGCAGAAACAGCCTGACTAGCGGTAAATTTTGTTTTCCTATTGGTCCTGGTGATAATGTTACATTAACACCCAACAGCCCTGGATACAGCTTTAAACCCGAATCGGTTGCCTTTGGAGAATTAACCGATAGTAAGGAACAGCATTTTATAGCTTACCCTCTGGAAGTAAATGAAAAACTGGAGGCTTTCTATTCTTTTGAGAACAACGCAAACGATATAAGCGGTCGAGGTTTAAATGGAAATATAATTGGTGTTATTTTTAAAAAAGACAGTACAAGACAAAACGTCGCTTTTTTTGATAACAAAAGTCATATTGTTCTTCCAAAGGCCGAGGAGTTTAAAGTTCGGGACCATGACTTTACCGTAGCCGCCTGGGTGAAAATCGAAAAATTCATTCCCGGAAAATCCGATTACTGCATTCTGGGAACTCCTACAAATTCTTATCAGGAAGGAATTCACCTGGTGATCCGCAACAGAAAGCCATATTTTGGTTTTTACAGCAACGATCTTGAAGGGAATATGATTTTCGAGGAAAATAAATGGTATCACATGGTATGGCGATATACAAAACTGAATGGTGAACAGGCTATTTATGTAAATGGAAAACTCGACAGCCGTTCTCTGGGTCATCCAAGCTATAAGGGGAAGGAAAAACTATATATTGGTGTTGCCGGCTTTAGCACTGAGTCGAATATGTACGGTTACATTGATAATTTAATTGTCTGGTCGCGTTCTCTTGGAAATGAAGAAATATGGGGTTTAAGTAAAGATATTGTTGAAGTATTTCCGATAAATAATTTTCTGTATAAATTCAAGATTTATATTTATGCTATTTCTGGTATTTTCCTGGTTGTTGTGGTTTTTTTCTTTTGGGGAAGAAGGAAGAAAAATTAGGTGTAAAGGATGTGATACCTCGAAAAATTGAAAATATCCAAAATAATCAGCAGCGAAATTACATTCGATTATTTGGGGATTTTAAAATTGTAGATAAAAATGGAGAGGATATTTCTTTGTTATTTACACCAAAACTAAAACAACTATTCCTTGTAGTTCTTGCTTATTCACAGAGGAATAAAAAAGGTATTTCTACCAGAGAGCTTACTGATATACTCTGGCCAAATCATTCTTATCAAAATGCCAAAAACAGCCGCGGTGTTACCATCAGGAAACTCAGATTATTACTGGAATCTCTGGATAAGGTAGAAGTCGTGTTTCATGTCGATACATGGTCAATGGTTTTCTCGGGTAATATTTACTGCGATTATATTGAGTGCCTTAACTTGCTTGAAAACGGCGATGCCAGGAATCCTGGTTTTTATGGAGCATTTTTCCGGATTGTTAGCTCCGGCGAAATCTTTAAGGGGAGTCGCACGATTGGCTCGATGATTTTAAAGGTTATATAGCTAATAATGTAGTTGATATATTGATAAAGTATATTCAGAAAATTGATCATAATTCCGATACCGACCTTGTTATTAAGCTGGCCGATAGAATCCTCATAGCCGATCCGGTTAATGATCAGGCTCTTTCATATAAAATCAAAATACTTATGAAGCAGAATAATTATAAAAAACGCCAAATCTGCTTACGAGAAGTTTATAGTTACCTACCAGGAAATGTATGGCGAAAAAATTTTGCCCCAGTCTTTCGAAAAAACTTTGCGAGTAGCCAAATCAGTATTTTATTTTTCATACCTGTAATTTTATTTTTAATGGTTGTATGGAATACGCCATGATGTTGGAATTTATTCATTTCGCCTGGTGTTTATCAATCATGGCTATTTCATAAGAATTTAGCTACATCATTAATTCCCTTTCTTTTACCGAACATTAAACCGAGTTGCCAGTTATTTTAGAAAAATCAGGCGTAATTATTTTCAGGAATTAATGGCTATGCAGATAGATAAAATATTTAAAACAAGGCAGGAGAGATCATCTGATTTTAAATTCGATACCTCTGTTGTTGATGTCTTCGACGATATGGTAGTTCGGTCGGTTCCCTTCTACCTCGAGTTTCAAAGAATGATCACCGAAATTGCAAAAGATTATGCAACTCAGGGATCTACATTGTGCGATCTTGGATGCTCAACCGGTACCACCATGATTTCATTAAACAAGGTGCTTGATCCGTCAGTAAAATTTGTGGGCATCGATAATTCTCAGGAAATGCTCGATGTATGTCTCGCTAACTTTAAAAATGAAAATTTTGCGCGTTCTTTTGAGTTGGTTTATCGCGACTTAAACCGTTCTTTTGAGATTGAAAATACTTCAGTTGTGATTTTATGTCTGGCCTTACAATTCATCCGACCGGTATATAGGTTTAAATTGCTACAGAATATTTATAAGCAGATGAATCCGGGTGGTTGCTTAATTCTTGTGGAGAAAATACTTGGCGAAGAAATAGGATTCAATAAGCAAATGATAAAATACTATTACGATTTTAAACGGCGGAATAACTATGATGAGATGGAAATTTCCCAAAAAAGAGAAGCTCTTGAAAATGTACTTATTCCATATAAATTAAGCGAAAATATAGAAATGCTTATGGAAGCCAGGTTTACCTCTATTGAAATCTTTTTTAAGTGGTACAATTTTGCAGGAATTGTGGCTTTTAAAAATTAAGTACCATATCTAAGCAAAGTGCAATTGAAAACATGGTTAAATATATCTGATGAAAATGCTATGAACTCTTTGCAAGCAAATAACATGTTTGTTCGATTTGGTAACTGGATTTTTCATTATCGGAATTTTTTGTTTCCTCTCTTTTATGCTGCCCTTTTTATTCCATCGCCACTTATTTTTTACAATGTGAAATGGGCGTATATAATAGGCGGTATAATTTTATTAATTGGAATTCTTGTGCGATCCATAACTAT
>JAAUTT010000099.1 GCA_012031335.1 Bacteroidales bacterium
TTTCCATTCGTTGGATTTATCTGAACCGGAAGAACTTAATTTTATATCAGAAGGGGAGATCTTTTTCTCAGTGTAAGGAATGGTAAAGGTAAAAATTGAACCTTTTTTCTGTTCGGAAGAAATTTCAATGGTGCCTCCCAGTTTTTCGACAAGCGCTTTGGAAATGGACAATCCCAAACCATTGCCCCCATAGAGGCGGGTGTTCGACGATTTGATCTGTCGGAAGGGTTTGAAAATGATTTCCTGATTTTCGGGTGAGATGCCTATTCCTGTATCTTCAACATAAAATTCAATGAAGTTTTCTTTTATGAGAATACCAAACTCCACCTTTCCGCAATGGGTAAATTTTATGGCATTGTTCAACAGATTTCCTAAAATTTGTCTTAACCGGTTTTCATCAGTCGTTATTTCGGGGTTTTGATCAAGAAATCCGGTATTTAAAACCAGGTTCAGATTTTTCAATTCGGCCATTTTCAAAAATTGCTGATGCATTTCCCTGAGAAAGTCTGCAACACTTAACGGGCCCGGAACAATCTCGATCTGACCGGCTTCTATTTTTGAAATATCCAGAATATCGTTGATGATGGTTAATAGCTGCTGACCGCTCGAATTAATGATATCAACAAAAATTCCGGCCTTTTCGGCATCCATATAATTATTTTTGAGTAAGCCCGAAAACCCTAAAATAGAATTTAGTGGTGTCCGTATTTCGTGACTCATATTGGCCAGAAATGCCGATTTTAACCTGTCGGCCTCTTCGGCTTTGTTCCTGGAGATGATGAGTTCGGCGTTAATGTTTTCAATATGTTTTACTTTTGCTTCCAGTTCCTCATTTAATGTTTGATACTCCTCATTCAGCGCCAGGTATTCCATATTTTGCATTTTTAAATTTTGCTCGCTTTCGATAAGCGCTATCTCGGCCACTTTTCGGCTTGTAATTTCGTGGCTTACTCCTACAAGTCCTGTTATTTCGCTGGTGTTTCCGTATATCGGTATTTTTGAGCTCAGAAACCATCTTTGGTTACCCTTTCGTCGGTGTAAAATTCTTCCTGGTTAACAATTTTTTTCCCGGTTTTTATTATTTCCAGATCGTGGGTGTGTTGGGCATTCAACAAAAGTGTCCGGTAAAATTCCGGTTTCCATATCTCCCGTATTTTCTTCTGTTGAAGCCAGCATACGAAAAGCTTTTTTGGCGTTATTAGATATGATAAACTGTCCATTGGTATCTTTAAAATAAATAAGGTCGGGCAAATTATCGATGAGTGTACGGAGAAGCTTTCGTTCATATCGTATTCTCTCTTCAGCCTCCTTGTTTTGCTTTCTTATGTCAGCTTCTCTGATCTCCCGTTCAAAGGCAGGCACCATGCGCGAAAGGTTATTTTTCATAATATAATCGTGAGCTCCGGCTTTCATGGCAGCTACAGCTGTTTCTTCACCCATGGCACCCGAAACCAATATAAAGGGAATATCCTTTCCCGATTGCTGCAATAGGCAAGTGCTTCCAATCCTGAGAAATGAGGCATGGAAAAGTCCGAAATAATGCAATCCCACTCCTGTTCACCGAGGGCCTGTATCATTTCTGCCGGGGTTTGAATCTGTTTGTAAAAAACATCGTAACCGCCAAGGATAAGTTCGTCTATTTCCAGGATGGTATCATCATCATTATCTTCTATCACAAGTACTCGAACCGTTTTTTTCATGGCTATATAATTTTTTTTCCGGGTATTTCATTTAGAATTAACCAGTATAACCCGAGTTGTTTTATGGCTTCCGAAAACTGTTCAAAATCGACAGGCTTGCGGATATAACTGTTGGCTCCCAGCTGATAGCTTTTAACGATATCAATTTCCTCTTTGGAAGATGTAAGGATAACCACTGGCAGCAGTTTGGTGTTTTCGCGGGAGCGGATAGTTTCCAGAACTTCCAGTCCGTCTATTTTAGGTAATTTGAGGTCCAAGCAGAATGAGCTGCGGTAATTTTGATGTATCCCTGCCGGTGAATGGGCCTGTACCATACAGAAAATCCAATGCTTCGGCTCCATCGCGGGCAATAATCACCTCGTTTGTAATATTATTATCCTTAAAGGCCATCATAGTGAGCAATTCGTCGTCGGGATTATCTTCAACCAACAGAATGATTTTTGTTTCCATACATCCTTTAATTTAAAGTGAAACAGAATTCCGATCCTTTATTTACTTCGCTGGTGGCCCAAATCCTGCCATGATGACGGCGTATTATCCTTTGAACTGTTGCCAAACCAACACCAGTACCTTCGAACTCGGTAACACTGTGTAACCGCTGAAATGCGCCGAAAAGCTTATCGTAATATTTCATATCGAATCCAACACCATTATCTTTTATATAGTAAAATGTTTCATTTTCTTCTTTCCGCATATTAAATTCAATGGAGATCAGATTCTGATTCCGCGAATATTTCCAGGCATTTCCCAGCAGGTTCTGGAGGGCTATCTGGATAAGGTTTCGGTCGACCAGGGCTGTCATATTGAGGCCAATAGTTATTTGTGCCGGTTTACCAGGATCATTTTCCTGAAGTTCGGCAACAATCAACCGGGCTATTTCCGAGAGACTAACCCTTTCAATTTTCATTTCCATGCGGGTAATCCGCGAAAGTTTAAGCAGATCGTCGATGAGAATTCCCATCTTTCGGCTGGCGTTCATAATTCGTGTGAAATAGTCTTTTGCCTGATTATCGAACCCCTGACTGTAATCTTTCAGAATTTTATTGCTGAAGCCATCGATGCTTCTTAAAGGTGAACGCAGGTCGTGCGACACGGAATACGAAAAGGCCTCCAGCTCTTTATTGGTTGCTTCGAGTTCTAAGGTGCGCCGGGCTACTCTGTTTTCGAGTTCGGTAATCGCCTCCTGCAATTCCTGATATAGCCGGGCATTATCCAGGGCCAGCGTTATGCGACGGCCCAATTCATTAGTGAAATCAAGATCCTTTCCGGTATATTGTTTTCGCTGTCGGATATAGCAAGTGTAAGGGTGCCGAAAATTTTTCCATGGGCAAACAAAGGTATTATTATAGCTGATTTTAAGCCCACTGTATTTATAAGTTCTCTGTGTTCAGCACTTTTGGATATCTGATCAATAAAATTTTTATCCACTTGTGGCAAAAGAACCGATTTCGAAGATTGAGCTGCTTTATAAAGGCCGTAAGGGTTTTCCGGATCGGCAGTATAATTATTTTTCAATAAAACCAGGGCAGCTGTTTTGGCTGGATTTGCATGTATTGCAGCTAGACATCGGAAAGACCCGTCTTTTTCAACCTGGTCCAGCGCACACCAGTCGGCAATGTCGGGTACCAAACGATGTGCAGCCTTTGTCATGGTATTTTTTATATCCATCGACGAAGCAAAAATCTCGCTTATTTCAGTCAGAAAGTGAAAGCCGGAGCTGATTCCTGATCATCTCTTCACGGATTATTCTTTCGCTGTTCAGGGCATCTTCCAGCTTTTTGGTACGTTCACTCACCAGTTGTTCCAGGTTTTCGTTCAGCTTTTTAATTTGATTTTCCGATTCTTTTTGCCGGGTTATATCGCGAATAGCTGAGATCACGTAAATTTCTTCTTTATCTAATACCAGTGGGCTCAGGCTTACTTCCACCGGAAATTCGCTTCCGTCGTTCCGAAGACCGAACAAAGACATCCCCACACCCATACCTCTCACTTTTGGCGCTTCAACATAATTTTGTATGTGCGAAACATGTTTTTCCCTAAACCGTCCCGGTATAAGCATTTCTATTTTTTGCCCGATTACCTCATCGCGGTTGTAACCGAAAATAACCTCTGTTTGTGCATTCACCATTTTTATTTCACCCTTTTTATCGGTGATGATCATGGCATCGGGTGCCGATTCCAGAAGACCTTTAAATTTGAGTTCACTTTTTTCGCCTTTCGGATAGCTCAGCTTCGAATTGTTGGGGCGTTTTAAGTGAAAGCGCAAAAGGGGAAAAACCTGTAAATGGCGAATATGGTTATCCATGAAACAATTGCTGTAACAAATCTTAGCAAAGCGCTCAGCCGGTAATTGGGCCACCAGAAAATCAGTGCATCCATTAAATGGGTGAGTCCGCAAAAAAGTATAAAAACCCCGAACATCCAGAATACAACCGGCAAAGGAACATTTGGTTTATTACGCAAAAACCTGATTAGAAAAAAAGGAATAACAAGAAAGCAGCCCAGATAGCCAGGTCGGAAAAAATGTAAAGCCAACCGTGAAATTCAGACCATTGTCCGCATTTCCATCGGGCTGGCCAGCTTTCGGTATTAAATAAATTCTCCAGAAATTCTGTTATCTGTGTCATCCAAAAAGTTGTTGTTAACAATAAGCAGGGGATGAAAGATGAGGCCCTGTTAATATTATCGTGTTTCTCCTAACGTTGATTGATTCTGAATACGAAGATGTGATAAAAATAAGCTATTTTCCGAAGGCCCAATGTAATACCATTGTATATAGAATCTATTTGAAAAGTGGTTTGGTAAATTAGCTGTAAGTGCCTGTTAATTCTTTGTTTATCATAAATAAAAATGAAGAAATTATTAGAATAAATTTCAATTGCTATTTTATCTCGCTTAACTTGAGTTTTCGATTATAAGACTCCATTTCTATAATGCCATTTTGTATAAATAATTATCAAAATGTGTATTGAATTAGCTAATAATGAAAGTTATTTTTGAATCTGTCTTATTCAAAATGTAAAAACTAACATTCAACTACATGGATTCACTACTAAGTATCTTATTGATGGCTATTGGCAGTATTTGCGCGGCCAGCTTTTATGTTCCGATAAAAAAAGTGAAGGGGTGGTCGTGGGAATCATACTGGATTGTTCAGGGAATTGCTTCCTGGATTCTGGCACCCTGGATATTTTCTCTGTTCACCGTTCCCGAATTAGGTACCATCCTGAAAAATTCTCCTTCAGGAGCCGTTTTTAACACGATATTATTCGGAGTTCTCTGGGGAGTGGGCGGATTAACATTTGGTCTCAGTATGCGGTTTTTGGGAGTTGCATTGGGCCAGTCTATTGCACTGGGTTTCTGCGCTGCTTTTGGAACTTTGATCCCGCCGGTAATATCGGGCCAGAGCCTGCTGAGCACCCATGAGGGGATAATGATGGTGATAGGAGTGTCGATTTGTATCGCCGGTATTGCAATAGTGGGCTATGCAGGGGCACTGAAATCAAAGAATATGTCGGAAGAGGAAAGAAAAAAGGCTATTAAAGAATTTGCCCTGAAAAAGGGTTTGATGATAGCCGTTCTTGCCGGAGTGATGAGCGCATGTATGAATTATGGTATTAATGGTATTCCTGGGTTTATGGATGCAGGTAATGTGATTCAGAAACTGGCTGCAGAGAACGGAACCAATCCGCTGTTTGTTACCAACCCTGTATACATTTTTGTGATGTTTGGCGGATTTCTTACCAACCTCGTTTATTGCCTTTACCTCAATATCAAAAATAAAACATATAAAGATTACACCAGTTTACCTGCCAGCGGATTGATTAACAATCTTCTTTTCAGCTTTCTTGGGGGAACACTGTGGTTTCTGCAGTTTTTCTTCTTTGGCATGGGGCAGAGCTTTTTACCTGTTGGTATGATTGCTTTTGGCTGGAGTATACTGATGGCCATGAATATCATCTTCAGCAACGTTTGGGGCATTATCCTCAACGAATGGAAAGGGGCCAGTGCAAAAACCATCGCTTTCCTGGTACTTGGGCTCCTGGTGCTGATCCTTTCAACTTTTGTAGTGAAACTTACCTAAAACATACATAAAACATACAACTATGAACAAAGATTTTATATTAAAAGCTTACGAACAGGCAAAAGCACAGTATGCCGAACTTGGTGTAAATACCGACGAAGCTCTGGCTAAACTCAGTCAGGTAAAAATCAGCCTTCACTGCTGGCAAACCGACGATGTGGGAGGTTTTGAAACTCCCGATGCCGAATTGGGCGGAGGCGGTATTCAGGTTACGGGTAATTATCCCGGAAAGGCTCGCACCATTGCTCAACTGCGTCAGGATATTGAAAAGGTTATGAGCCTGCTGCCAGGTAAACAACGACTGAATTTGCACGCTATCTATGGCGATTTTCAGGGCGAAAAAGTAGATCGGGACCAGATTGAGCTAAAGCATTTCCAGAGCTGGATCGACTGGGCAAAGAAAATGGAAACAGGCCTCGATTTTAATCCTACCTGTTTCTCACATCCATATGCCGACGATGGATTTACACTTTCGAGCAAAAACGAGAAGTATCGTAAGTTCTGGGTGGACCATGTTAAGCTACCCGTAAAATCGGAGCCGAAATGGGTAAACAGCTTGGCACACCTACTATTAATAACATCTGGATACCCGACGGTTCAAAAGATGTTCCTGTTGACCGCTTTACGCATCGCGCATTGCTTAAAAAATCACTCGACGAGATATTCGTTGACCAATATCCGACAGAATATCTGAAAGACTCCATCGAAAGCAAATTATTTGGCATTGGCTCCGAAGCAATGGTAGTTGGTTCGCATGAGTTTTACCTGGGGTATGCCATCAAAAACAATAAATTGATATGTCTCGATAACGGGCATTTTCATCCTACCGAGCAGGTGGGAGATAAGATATCTTCGGTGTTGCAGTTTGTTGATGAGCTTTTATTGCATGTTACCCGTGGAGTTAGGTGGGACAGCGATCATGTGGTGATTTTCAACGACGAAATTCAGCTGATAGCGCAGGAGATTGTGAGGGCAAATGCGCTCAACCGCGTTAACGTGGGCTCGACTATTTCGATGCAAGTCTTAACCGCATTGGAGCCTATGTTGTCGGAGCAAGAGCTGCTCAGCTGGCATTCTTATTTGCTTTGCTGGAACCCACATCAAAATTGAAGGAATTCGAAACTGCCGGTAAAAACTTCGAGAGGCTGGCGTATATGGAACTCCTGAAAACAAAACCATTTGGCGCTGTTTACGATTACTATTGCTTAACAAATAATATCCCTGTTGGAGAAGATTACATTGCCGAAATCCAGAAGTACGAAAAAGAAGTATTGAGTTTGCGTAGTTAGTTAATATAAAGTAGCCACCCAGTGTGTGAATGTTGTGTACGGCCTGATTTATTGCACAACAGCATACACCGGGTGGTTTTTAAAACACTCTGTCAGTTATGAAGGATGTTATCGCCATTTTCGATATCGGTAAAACCAATAAGAAAATTCTCCTGTTCGATCGGAAATGAAAGTTGTATATCAGCATGAACAAAGTTTTAAGGAGATAACCGACGAAGATGGATACCCCTGCGATGATATTTCCGCAATTGAGAACTGGATGCACAGCGCTATCCGCGATATATCATTAGGCGGGGAATTCAATATAAAAGCCATCAATTTTGCTACCTATGGTGCCTCCCTGGCCTACCTCGACAATTCTGGCAAAATTCTGACCCCTGTATATAATTATCTGAAGCCTATGCCACCCGAGGTGATGGAAGGGTTTTACGAAAGATACGGAGGAGTGGAGGAATTCAGCCGCAAAACTGCTTCTCCCGCATTGGGAATGCTAAACTCGGGGTTGCAGATACACTGGCTCAGGAAAATAAGACCCGAAGTTTTTTCGAAGGTAAGCAAGGTGCTTCATTTTCCGCAATACCTGAGCTACTGTTTTACAGTTAAGGCAGTTTCGGAATATACCTCCATTGGTTGTCACACCGCCATGTGGGATTTCGATAATATGAAATATCATCCCTGGTTAGCCGATGAAAAAATTACACTGCCCGAGCCAGTATCCAACAGTCAGGTTGAAACCGTTCAGGTTAACAATACAAAGATACTTGCAGGAGTAGGGATTCATGATAGTTCTTCGTCGCTGGTGCCTTATTTTTCGGCATCATCTGATCCTTTTATCCTGATTTCAACAGGTACCTGGTGTATTTTTATGAATCCTTTCAACAGCGAACCCCTAACCGCTGAGGAATTGAGGAAAGATAGCCTCTGTTACCTGTCGGTTCAGCAAAAGCAGGTGAAATCGTCCAGGTTGTTCTTAGGCCATATTCATCAGGTCAATACCGAAAAAATTGCAACGTTTTTCGGAAAGGGAAATGATTTTTACAAAAAGGTAAAAGCCGATCCGGCCTTAATATTAATACTTCAGAAAAAAGACAAGGTATTTTTCAAAAATGGAGTTCCTGAAAATTATATAGATATAAATGTAGATTACGGGGAGTTTTTCACGATTGAAGAAGCTTATCACCAATTGATAATCGATTTGGTGCGACTAGCCATGGAAGCATTGAAGCTTGTTATACCTGAACATGATAATACCCGTTCTATATTTATATCAGGTGGTTTTGCCCGGAACGAAATATTTGTGCGATTAATGGCTACAAGTCTAAAGGATAAGCAAATATTCACCTCTCAAATGGATAATGCTACAGCATTGGGAGCAGCTCTTGTTATTTGGGAGAAAGCTTTTGGAAATGTTGCTCCTGTTGCCGACCTTGGTCTGAAAGAAGTGAAGCCATTCTCTTAAATTCAAAAATATAATATAAGCATGAACGAAATATTGAATACCAAACTGATGCACCCGCGCGATCAGATAACGATGATCATAGGTCGTATTTACCGGAGAGGGTTAACAACCACATCGGGAGGTAATATCTCCATGATTGATGAAGCAGGAGATATCTGGGTGACTCCTTCGGCTGTCGATAAAGGTTCCTTACGATCATCGGATATCATGTGTGTGAAAAAAGACGGTACCATCCTTGGTTTGCATAAACCTTCGTCGGAATTCCCTTTTCACAAGGCTATTTACGAAATGAGACCCGATATTAAGGCAATTATACATGCACATCCTCCTGCACTCGTATCCTTCAGTATTGTCCGCGACATTCCAAATACCAATATCATTACGCAGGCAAAGTATATTTGCGGACCAATTGGTTATGCTACATATGAACTACCTGGCAGCGAAGTTTTGGGAACCCGAATTGGGCAGGAATTTGCCAAAGGCTATAAAGCTATCATCATGGAAAACCATGGAACGGTTTTGGGTGGCAGCGATCTGGTAGATGCTTTTCAGCGGTTCGAAACACTTGAATTTTGTGCACGTACCATTTATTTGGCAAAACTATAGGTACCCCCAATTACCTAAGCGATGCACAGATCGAAGCCTTTGAACATCAGATTCCCGAAATGATTCCCGAAATGGATCATGTGGAATATCCGTCGGACGAGCGCGAAAAACGCTCGGAAATTTGCCGTATTGTTCACCGCGCATGCGACCAGGGACTCATGATCAGTTCCTATGGAACGGTATCGACCCGCTGGCGCGATAACGATTTTTTAATTACCCCTACCAATATCCCTCGCTGGGATTTACAAATTGAAGATGTAGTCCAAATTAGGAAAGGAAAGCGTGAACCCGGAAAAATACCCAGTCGCGCTACATGGCTGCATCAGGAGATATATAACCGGAATCCGGGTATTAACTCCATCATATTAACACAACCTCCTTATCTGATGGCCTTCGGGGTGACGCAAACGCTGTTCGATGTCCGCACCATTCCCGAAAGCTGGATTTTCTGCAGGATGTACCCTCTTTGCCTTTCGGCTCTCAATTCGGAAATAGTTTCGATATTCCGGACTTTGCTTACTACCAGTAACCCGGCCATTATCATCCAAACGATGCTGTATTGATCACCGGAAATCAGCTGTTGCAAACTTTCGATCGACCTCGAA
>JAAUTT010000100.1 GCA_012031335.1 Bacteroidales bacterium
TGCATAATTGTAGAAAATAAAAAGAAAGGTGACTTGTGCCAACCTTGTAGAGGTTGCACAGTTGACAAGGCTTTCACGCGATTTCACATTTTTTTAACCGGACAACACTGATTCATAATATAAATTTTAATAAAAAAAATATGAGAGAGGTAGACAAAAAAAAGGCAAAAAGCTTTATGGAAAAACATGCACGCGCCTTTGCAAGACAGGGCGCCACAAACCTGGTCTATTTTGCATCCGACGCAGATATCAGCAGAATAGCCAGGTATTATCAGACTGATCAGTTTAAAAGATTCGACCAGATATTTCTGGTAAACGAACAACACCAGAAAAACTGCATCATCAACAACCGCATTGTCTGCCTAAAAGCTGATGCGGTGGATGCAGTGGAGCTGTTTAAAAAATACCTGATGCGGTTCGATTATTTCACAGCTATTAACGAAGGGCTGTACGAAGGTGGCGGAAAATATCCCTTAAACAAGGATACCTTCCAGGGATATGCCTTGCCCATCCTGAAAGATGTTTATTACCACTATGCCAATGAACATTATAAAATCGGGGTACCTTACCATTCCCTGGAAATCATCCATCCGGGCAACGAAGGGTATGCACAGGTTTATTCGGATAGTTATCCCGGTACGCTGTATAAAGTAACATTGGAAAGGCGTCAGCCCAGAGTATTTTTCACCAACGGATTGAGAATGAGACTCTGTAATAAAAGTATATGGGAAGATGCCGGAGACCTGGATTCTATTTATTGCCGCATGAATTCCGAGATGTTGAAGGTTGTAAAAAGTCACTTCCCAAACATACACGATTTCCCCGGGGCTGCAAACCGAAATGAGCATATAATTGAACAATTCGACAGGATTATTGAGGATGCCAAAACCCTGAATTATAAAAGAGTTGGCATGATTCCGTTTGGTTTTCACCAAAACTACAAGAAATTTCTGGAATACCTCAGTAAGGTGAATCCCGGGCCGCTGGAAGAAATTACCCTGTATCACCTGAACAGGAACGATTTCAGGGATCTTTATAATTAGCAAACAAGTATGAACGAATGGGGTAAAATGCTGGAACACTTTTTCAGCGCACCACTTACAAATTTCCCTCCGGCTCTGAACTTTCTTCTGGAGGTGTGCCTTGGTTTCGGACTGACCTATCTTTCGGTGAGATGTCTGTTGGTCGTTATTGGACTATTTAAAAGGCTCTTCAGAAAAAAGAGACATCTCAGGATAAAGTTATGAATCGGGTGAAGGAGCAACTCAATGGAAAGCACATATTATACAGTGCTGGATGGAAAAAATACCGAACCAAAAAATAATAACATGAAACACGAAACAAATATCCTTAAAGAATTTTTGCGGATGCCATTAGGCTCAACAGAAGCAATATTCAGAAAATTTGCCGGATTGAATGCTCCGGGTATGGAATGGCGAAACAACGGGAACCAGGAGCAATTTCTTTACATTCCGGGCACCCGCGATGATAAGGTGGTACTGGTGGCTCATGCTGACACCGTCTGGCATGGTTCAAACGATCCACACACACTGAAGATAGACGGTGATAAAATCAGCAGCCTTGAACGTAATGTAGGGCTTGGGGCTGACGATCGCGCAGGATGCGCCATCCTTTGGCTGCTGCGGAACTCCGGACATTCTCTGCTGATAACCGATGGGGAAGAGTACGGGCAAATCGGCAGTAACTGGTTAAAAAAGTACAACAAAGATGTACTTGAAGCACTCAACAAACACCAGTTTATGATTGAGTTTGATCGCAAGAATGCCTTTGACTTTAAGACTTATGGAGTTGGTTCACTTGACTTCGACAGCTGGATCAGTTGCCAAACGGGATATGGCTTTAAACCAAATGAAAGTGTTACTGATATCTGCACCCTTTGCCGGGACATCTGCGGAGTCAACTTCAGTGTTGGTTATTATAAAACCCCCATTCGACTAGCGAATACATCATGGTTAACGAATGGTACAACACTTACGAAACAGTCACACTTCTTATCAAAGGGAACCTTGAAAAGTTTCTATTGCCACACCTCATGCAACGGGCTGCATAAGCCTGTTTGGGAGAAAGAAACCGAAACTCAATAAAATAATACATGAAAGATTCGCCGGAAATTTCACAATTAAAATCATTAGCCACGCAATACAATGCAACACGGGCCGACTTCATTGCGCGTATTCAGGAATTGAAAGAGCCGTTATCCCTTAGTATTGATCAGCAAAGCCAGGTGGATTATGGCATCCTTGAGCCTGCCGATCCTGCTTTACAGAAAAACTGTGACTTTATCAACAGAGATGAACAGGCAGGCAAGCTGAGTCAACGCATGCACAGCCTCTTCCTGGATGGCAGCCTTATCATCATAAAGAAATTACAGGAGCTGCAAATTACTTTCCGCCGTCACAATCTTCAGAAATATATTCAGCAACCCGACAAATATTATCATGAAATAGAGATGTTCATCCAAAGCCTCTATGGTTACAGACACATATATTCAAAACGCGGCGAGCTATATCGGATGTCATCGCTGCGCAGTAATCTGAAAACCTATCCTGAAATTCTCAGTCTGGTGGATGTATGGGTAAGGGAACTCAACATGTTTGATGAAAGATTTTCGGAAGATGCATTTTCGAGATGAAATAATCACATTCTTCTTATAACAATCAAAATTTTTAAATATGGAAATAACAAAAATACTTGAGAAGAAACTCATTCCTGATCAGAGTAATGAAAGAGATATGAAAAACTGGAGCCATTTCCTTCAAGAAAACAAGAAGTTAAAAGTCATCCTTCAAAAAGTTGATAAATGGCCATTATTCTCAATATTCTGCGGTATGGAAAATTTCCAGAACCAATCTATCATCATCAGAGCGGAACAAATTCCAAATAAAAACCTTAACGCTAAGTTAAAAATGCGACATTTTAGCATGAAGGCTGTAAAGGTTGAAGTACTCTGTGAACTTAATTTAGCTGATACCAAACCTTATTTTATCCGCAACATTATCGAAAATATGGATAACTCCAATGAAATGGAACAATTGGAAAGCCAATTTCATGCATCCTTTGAAAAGAGACAGGGAATTAACAGGTTTCTTAAACCAAAATCGCTTTTGGCAATAGCCCAAGCAGCCAGGAGCATGAACCAAATTCGGTTGAAATGATAGGCAAGATATATTTACTCGAAGTTAGGTACTTTCAAACCTACAAATTTTTTTTATGCTGGTTATCAGGATACAATTTTAAAAAGTATGATGATAGAAAACTGGAAAGTAGAACCAAAGGATTTTCGTGATTTGGATCAACTCTGAAAGTGGTGATGAAATCTTGCTACTTACTTCTCCCCATAACTATTTGGAATATATCAGATCAGCACCTTACGACGTTTAATGATCCATTTTATGTCAAAACCAAATGTTAAATTAAGAGCTTTAGCCAAAAAGCATCGCGAAACCAAATGTGAAATCCTGGACAGGACAAAAGTATTGACCCAATCCTTCAATCTGAGCCCGGAAGAACAAAGTCGTGTAGCTTTTGAAATGCCCGGTCCAATCGACCGTTCTCTGCAAAAATACCACGACATCGTCGATATGGATGAACGTTACATCCAACTGAACAGGCGCATGAGAAACCTCTTTCTGGAGGGTAGCGTAATCATTCTGAAAATGCTAAAGAAACACAGGATTTACATCCCCAGACATAAATGGAAAAAAAACATTCAATCGCCCCACGATCATTTCCCGGAGATAGAACAATTTATGGAAAGTTTAAACGGATACAGGCATTTGATTATCCATGGAACACAAGTACCCCGGAATATCAATCTCAGCCATTACCTGGTGAAGCATCCAAAGGTCCGGCGAACAGTGAATGTCTGGTTTAGTGACCTTTCTACGGAAGCGATATCTACGAAGAATACCGCATGAACTCCCGGGATGAAATATTTACGCAAGCCGGCGACATCATTGTAACTGGCGGAGGTGGATATAATACCACACGCGGATATGCCAATCCTTATTTTAAATTTTATAAAAAAGATGGTGAAATTATCCGGATTTCAATTCCGCAAAAGCCAGCACATTTATTATCCGATCAGGATATCCGGGTGCTGGACGATAAAACCCTGACTCCTGAGCTGATTCAAATACTGGTGAAATGGCTGCAGGCAATACGAAATGACGAGGGAATCCTGTATCCCGTGAACAGTGCTAATCTGGTTCACATTGCCTGTATGTGGAATGCGCTGAACCATGATGATGAAGGGCTTTTAAGATCATAAATATTCCTGAGGCATACTTTAATAAAAACAACTTAATATAAATTACTATGCAAAAAGACAATTCCCTGTCCCCCCGTCTGATCCTGCACATTCCACATTCGTCCCTTCACATTCCCTTTATGGATGGTTTTGTGGAAAACGAAGAACTGATTCGCCAGGAAATGGTTAAGTTAACTGACTGGTGCACTGATCTGCTGTTTTTCTCCAAAGACGACATCATGCTGTTACCAGACTACTCCCGCCTCTTTTGCGATGTAGAACGTTTTGCCGACGACTGCCAGGAAGTGATGGCACAATCCGGCATGGGAGTGCTTTACGAAAAAACAGATAAGGGAGAACTCCTCCGTACCATTACGCCAGAACTGCGCGAAAAAATCATGAGGTTTTATTACCGGAAACATCATGCGAACTTCACAGAGGCTGTAAAAAATCAACTGGAACAACATTATCAGGCAGTAATTATTGATTGCCACTCGTTTTCGGATGTCCCCTTTGAGCGCGACCTGAATAAAGATCCCAACCGGCCGGATATCAACATTGGTACCGATCCTTTCCATACTCCCGGAAATCTGCTTCAACTCACCCGTGAATATTTTGAATCAGCTGGTTATTCAGTAGGTATTAACTGGCCTTATGCCGGCACCATTGTTCCTGAAAGTTTTTATCTCAAAGAAAAAAGGGTTCATTCCATCATGATAGAGGTGAACCGTAAACTATACCTTAACGAGACATCCGACGATCCAGGGGAAAACTATTATATAACAGAAATGGCAATTCGCAAATATCTAAGAATGGTAAAGGAAAATTACGGTTTTATAGAAAAAGAAGAGCCCGTGATGGCTGAAAATGAGGACGAGGAAAAAAAAACCTGAACCATTTAATCCCATATCCTTTGAAACGCCGGAGGCAAAAGAAGGCCTGAAGGAATTTGAACATACCATGGAGGGAATAATGGGCAAGCCATATAAAGATGAGACCGATTATTTAAGGGAGGCAATGATGAAATTTGTTACCCTTCATAACGAAAGGGTTAATTTAAACCATTCGTTGCAAAAGGCGGTTAAAAAAAAAAGTATGGAGGATGTAAAAAAAGCTTTATCCAAAGGTGCTTCTGTCGAGGCCTGTTTTCCTCAGTTGACTGAATATTTATGTAAGCCTGTTATAAGGAGACTGGTTAAAAAAAACGCTCTCGACCTGGCTTTGGAATCCGACAATAAACAAATTATTGCCTGCCTATTGGAACGGGGTGCCGAACCTTTCCACCGCGAAGAATTGTACAATATGTATATGGATTCACAACGCAACCTCACCGAACAGGAATTGCTCGAAATGGCATCTCTTTCCTCCAAAGGCACCGGTCTAAAACAGGTTATTTTATGGGTTGGTCCCAATCCCTATGGAGATGAAATCAGGGTTAAAGTGAACAATGTACCCAACAATTTAAAGAATTTCGATCTTTTTGATATCATCCTGCCCGATTACAAAATCAGCGGGGAAGTGAACACCAATTTCATTACCGGAGATTTACTTCAACAAATTATTCAATTCATTGATTTGAATAAAGAAATCATCACTTCCTTTTCAAAATATGAAATCGACACAATTGAGCTGGTCAGAAATTTGAAAAAAGTAAGCAAATGAAAAGAAAAGCGTTACCATATATGGACCTAGAAAGAATACTAATAACAGGGAAGTTCTTCAAAAAAATTTACAACCGGTCATAAAAACCGGGAACGAAATACTTCACTGGAATAGGTTTCTCAGATCAGCTAAAAACACGCTTTTTAGAATGCATCAGGCTGACGATTGGCCCCTGAATGAATTATTTCTAACTCCGCTCGATAAAGGCAAGGCAATATATTTAATGACACAAAAGTTTCCGAATAAAGAACTATTTGATAACTTCAGCAAGGGCAGTTTTACAATCAATTCACAAGTTCAGGTGGAAGTGCTTTGCGAATTACAACTTACAGGCCATAATCCCTATTCGGACATCATCCATATAATAGACAACCTGGATAACAAAGCGGAACTAAAAAATCTTGAAAAAACATTTCAAATGGAGAGTACGCATCCTGATGAGAAATCAAAAAATGAAAAGCAGATGTCGCCCAAACAACTCGCTAAAAAATTCAAGAAAATCGGCCCGGAATCGTACAAACTAATCGGACGCATTTACCTGCTATCAGTAACAACCAAAAAAACAAAATGCTATATCATATATTTAGGCTATTCCAGCACAAGATTCCATGCATTGTTTGCGGTTAACTGGAACTTAAATTATCCAATTTTTTCCATGCAGTTAGGCAAAAAATAAAAGGTATTATATATCACCCCTCAAATCCTAACCACGCCGCTGGCGCGCGTTTCCGAACGCGTGCCTTGAATATACAGGTACAATCAATGCTGCCTGCTATTTTAAATCATCGACAAAACAAATGTGAACTCCGTATGGGTATTTTTTGACGGGAATAGTAACATTTTTAAGTAAATTTAGTAATAGCTCACATACTCTACGCTTAATAATTAAAAACATGTCGAAGCGCACTTTTTTCAAAAGGTATATATGGCTATACGATTTAATTTCCAATAATCCGGGTATCGATTATAAAACTATGGAAGATCGTTTTTTCAAAGCCGCTTTTCGGGACGAATATGAGGCAGGTTTCTCCAAAAGTACTTTTAACAGAGATAAAAAAGAGATAACCGAACTTTTCGGAATTGTCATAGAGTTTGACCACAGTTTAAATGGTTATGTTATTGCTGAAACGACTTTAACACAGCATGCCCAGATGTTGCTGAACTCATTCCGGTTTATTAATACGGCGCAGATTTTTGTAAATTCAGGGGAATATTTTTCTGCTGAGCCATTAAAAACCGGAAGTGAACATCTTTTAAGTGTGCTCGAAGCAATACTACAAAGAAACCGACTGGAGTTCAACTACAAAAAATACACCGGGAAAACGGATGAATCCCGATGTATCGAACCTTTTTTCTTAAAGGAATTTAAAGGACGCTGGTATGTAATAGCACGCGACACAAAGGACCACCGGATTAAAACCTTTGCCCTGGAAAGAATCATCGGGGTTATTGTCCCACACCCTACGCGCCATGCTTTTGATATCCCACATAAACTGCAACCCGAAACCTATTTCAGGGATTGTTTTGGTATCATAAGGTTCGATAACCAGGAAGCAGAAGAAATTGAGTTGTCATTCACTCCCATGGGTGGGAAGTTTATTAAATCCCAACCATGGCATGCTTCGCAGAAGGTTATTTCCGAAACAGAAAAAGAACTGCGTATTTCTCTTAAAATTCAGATCACCGATGATTTCATCCGGGAACTTCTGTCTCACAGCAGCGATGTAAAAGTTATCTCCCCCGCAAAACTCCGCGAAAAGGTACAGGAGAAATACAGAAGTGCTCTGGAACAGTATTAGGTTATAGAGTTATATTCTTAATAAATAGCTGTTTGTTATGTAAATATTGAAACCTAACGATGTAGCCGTTAAGTTTATGCATAAATTAGTTCATTATTGATAAAACCGAGTTTGTTTTAATTCTTCATGTCAAAATCCTTATACCTATTAGAGTTACATTATTGCAGAAAACTAGCTAACAGTAGACTTTTATAACCTTTAATAATGGAACCTCTCCGAGGTTCTGGCAACCATTAGTCACATTTAACTACAAATATGCAACCTCACAAGGTTAAAAGAATTTTTTATTTTTTTTTGTGGAAGTTTACTACGCTTTAAAGTGCACTATTTAAGCACATTGTTAATGTATTGGCGGCTATGCCTAACCGGGAACTTCTGTCTCACAGCAGCGATGTAAAAGTTATCCCTTCGTTTGGCGAAGGCTCCGCTTTCGTCAGGCATATGCATGCAGGCTGAGCCTGCTTTGAAAAATACTATATAGGTGAAACCCCAGCCAAACAGGATGCTAAATAATATCTTTCTGTCTGAAAAATATACCAATTATTGGTAACTTTGGAGAAAATTGATGAGTTATGAATAGAAATACTTCAATATCATTAGGAAGCTATTTTGACAATTTTATTCAAAATAGAATCTCGGAGGGCCGGTTCAAAAATGCAAGTGAAGTAGTCCGAGCCGGATTAAGACTTTTGGAAGAGGAGGAAAACAAGATTATGGCCTTAAAGGATGCAATCCGGGAAGGAATTGACAGCGGAATTGCCAATGATTTCGATCCCAGGTCTCATTTGGAAAAACTAAAAGCTAATAAGAACCTGAATGGCTAAGTTTAAATTAACTAATAAAGCAGTTGATGATTTAACCCAGATTTGGAACTATTCAAATCTCAAATGGTCTGAAAACCAGGCAGACAAATATTATCAAATGCTGATAGATAATTTTAACGAAGTTGCCAATAATCCGGATATGGGGAAAAGTTATTCGGGAGTAATCGAAAATTTATCGGGATTTAAAGTTGGCCGGCACATCATTTTTTATCGGAAGATTGAGGATGATGTAATAGAAATCGTAAGAATACTTCATGAACAAATGGATTTGAAAAACAGGATAAAAGACAAATAACCCCACATAACATTGTTATAAGTAATGACGGGGTTTGCAGAATTATTAAGCGCAATAAATCTATTGTAATTTCTGCCTCGTGGCACAATAACCGCTCCGCACACACGCCACCGGATTATTTCTCGCCGATATAATACTTCTCTTTTCTTTTAATAAATTATCGGTGTGTCACTATTTGGCATTATGGCACCATATCCTTGCAGTATAAATCCCCGCGGCTAGCGTGCGTTTGCAAAGCGTGCATCAATACGCTACGTGTTCCAAACACGCGCTAGCTTTTTGATAAGTCAACAGCATTGAATCAATAATCATTATAACAACATATAGATGAATCCTCCAAAAGTAGTAACCGATTTAAACGACGAAGATATCTCGCACGGAGGTTATGGTGGCGCACTCTTCGATCCAAAATGGAAAGCAAAAAGAGCAGAAATCCTCGCACGGGATAAGAACAAATGTGTGATTTGTGGCTCTGACAAAGACTTGCAGGTGCATCACCGCCAGTATCATTTCCTCGAACGTTTGAATGTTTTTAAAGATCCCTGGGAATACGAGGATAAACTAATGATTACCCTATGCAATTCGTGTCACAATCGTGGACACCGACAATATAAAGTACCTATGTAAAAATTTAATATCAAAGAATTATGGGCTTATTTAGCATTTTCAACCGAAAAAAAGTGAACGCATCCAGCGAAACCAACTCCGAGAAATTACCCGATATTCCCAGGGAGGTTTTTATTGAAGATTACACCATCGGAGAGGGAGCGGTAGTTAATAGCCTGATGGATGGCATCACCCAGGTGTATAACTTCCTTCAGGCCGACTACGAATCGAAGGGTTACAGCGACTCGCTGGTGAACCCC
>JAAUTT010000101.1 GCA_012031335.1 Bacteroidales bacterium
TTAGGAGTAAGCCTTAGCCAATCCATGACCTGGGATGATGTTTACGACTTTCCTGATTTTCAGAATGAATATGGAACCGGTCTATATCCGGCATGGCCTAAGAAAGCGGACGGTACCGATGACAGAACAACAACTGAAACATTAAACTTCGGACCAAAATTCGACGGTTTGCCCTACACCCGTAATGGTAAAGAATATATCTTCTCGGCTAAGAAAGATAACGTAAACAAATGTATCAAACAGGCAAGTACAGGAACACTAACTTAGCCATACAAGGTGGAGACGATAAGGGAACTTTCCGCTTTTCGTATTCAAATCTAAAATCGAATGGAGTTACCTTAAATAATGATTTCACCAGAAACAGTTTCAGTTTCAATGCTACCCGTCAGATTAGCTCGCGCATTAAAGCTGATGCCGGTTTTTCGTGGATAAACTCCAATACTAAAAACCCAACATTCCAGGGAGGAGGCCGTTCACCGATTTACGACTTTATGTATTCGGTTCCAAGGGAATACGACACCAAATACTGGTTAAGTAATTACAAGAATGCAAAAGGTGATGGATATAACAGCGAAGATCCGTTTGGATATTCCAAAAACATCTGGTTATATCTCGAAAATAATTATCTGCAGGAAGACAATAATTTCAGATCCTATTTAAATGTTGATGTTAAGTTGGCTGACTGGCTTACATTTACAGCAAAAGGCGACATGAACAGGCTTTATCTTACAAGAGAGGATAAATCTCTGGCCGATGGTGAAAGAGATTATATTGGTTCGGGCTATTACATCAATGAGAGTAAGAAAGAACAATATAAAGTTACTGCGATGTTAAGTGCCAGTAAAAAATTCAGCGACTTTACAATAAATGGAACTGTTGCAGCAGAACAATGGGATACCAGAAGGTCGTGGCAAAGCAGCACCACTGTTAGTGGTTTGCGTGTACCAGGTAAATACGATCTGAAAAACTCGGTTAAACCTGCTGAAACCGACGGTTTGAAAGACACTGACAGAAAGCGTATTAATAGTGTTTATGCATTTATTAATGCCGATTACAAAGGACAGATTTTCCTCGATGTAACCGGCAGAAATGACTGGTCTTCATCTCTTATTTACTCAGATGGATCAGGCCAGGTTTCTTATTTTTATCCTTCTGTTTCGAGTTCGTGGGTGTTTACAGAAACCTTCAATTCATTACCATCATTTTTCACATTTGGTAAAATCAGAGGATCCTATGCTATTGTTGGCAACGACACCGATCCATACCTGACAAGTATTGGTTATTATATGCTCGATGGTACCTTTAAAAACAGTTTTGATGGAAATGAATACCCATATTACACATTCGATTCCGAAACATTGGGTAATACAAGTCTGAAACCTGAAAAGCAACATTCGATTGAATTCGGTACAGAAATGAAATTCTTCAATAACCGTGTTGGAATTGATTTAGCCTGGTATAAAACAAACACAAAGAATCAGATATTAGCATTGGCTCAAGCAGTTGAATCGGGTGTATCAAGCAGGTGGATCAATGCTGGTAATATTCAGAACAGTGGTATCGAACTTGTGGTTTCAGGAAAACCCATTGATACCGAACATTTCGGTTGGGAACTTACTGCAAACTATACACGAAACAGGAATGAGATTATAGAACTGGCTCCCGACGTTGAAAAATATTATATTGAAGGAGGTGGAATGGATTGTGCTGCCTGGGCAACTGTTGGCGGAGCTTATGGTGATATATACACAGCTTATGCCTATAAACGCAATGACAAAGGTGAAAAGGTGTTAAATTCATCAGGAGCATGGATCCGTTCGGGAACACAACAGAAAATAGGATCGTTACAACCAGATTTTCTGGGCGGTATTTTATCGGTACTCCGTTATAAGAGTCTTTCTATGAATATGTTATTTGACGCTCGTTTTGGAGGAGATATTTTGTCGGGAACCTATAACTATGGATCATACTCCGGCGCACTTGCACATACTCTTTATGGCAGAGACGCTGATAACGGAGGTTTGGAACGCACCTTAGCCGATGGAACAGTTATTCATGATGGAATGATTCCTGAGGGTGTTTTTGATAGCGGTGTTACCATCAACGGACAGGATGTTGCAGGAATGTCTTATCAGGAAGCCTACGATCAGGGCCTTGTAAAACCCATTGCAGCTCAGAAGTATTATGAAAATAAGCACAGTTGGGGTACCGGAATTCGTGAATCAGCGCTCTTTGAATCTTCCTGGGTAGCCTTCAGAGAACTGTCTTTTCACTATAATATTCCTCAGAAATGGACAAAAAAACTCGCATTGAACAATGTTAATGTTGGTTTTATCATACGTAACCTGGGCTATTTGTACAATAGTTTACCCGACAACATCCATCCTGAAGGATTACCTTCAAACAGAAGTTCTGCCTTTGTTGAAATTGGAGGATCGGCTTATACCAGAAGTTATGGTTTTAATATTAATGTTTCATTCTAAAGTTTGTTAAGAGATGAAGACGATAAAAACAACACTTATAATATTAATATTCGGTGCACTAGGCCTTAATTTCAATAGTTGTACCGAAGATTTTGTAGAGATCAACAGCAATGTACGTACAGTTTATACGGTTGAACCCGTATCCCTGCTGTATGATGTTGCAAGAAGCACAAGGAGTAGCTCATGGGAATGGTATTATGATTTCTATACTGCTCAGATGCGTTGGATGCAGTATGGTTGCCGTGTTATTGGCAATACTCCTACAGTATATACCATCTGGAACCCTAACATCGGAGAACAGAGATACAGGGTTTGCTGGTTAAATACAGGCAAATATGCCAGACATATCGAGTATTATGTCAATACAAACCATGCTTCGGAAAAAGAAAGTTATTCCAATCTTATCGAAGCAGCAAAGGTGATAATGATATACCAGGGCATATTAACATCCGATATGGTAGGATCACTTGCTTATAAAGAAGGGTGGTCCTTACGCTCCGGAGAAACAAATGCTGAACCTAAATTCGATACCCAGGCTGAATTGTATGATATCTGGAATACGGAATTAAAGGAAGCTGTTAACAAATTTAAAACAAATCAAAACCAAAAATCACTTGCCGGATACGATGTAGCTTATAATGGCGACATTTCAAAATGGGTTAAAGCAGCAAACGCATTGCGTCTTCGTATTGCTTTAAGGCTTATGAAAAGAGACCTGGTGAAAGCTAAAGCTATTGCAACTGAGGTATTAGCCAATGCCAGTGAAATCCCATCGGGTAATGACGATAGTTTTATTTTCTGGCTTGATGGAAAATATACGGATAATGGTGACTATTATGCTGTTAATGATCTTATCAGGGCTTCCCGCACTATGATGGATTATTTAAACAAGAATAATGACCCCAGAAAACGTATGTTTTCAGAATTAATAATTTAAGCCCCGAAAATGTTACCGAATACAATGCTGCCAATCCAGCCTCGCAAATACCTCTGACATTTACCCGCTGGGAAGGTGGAACTGCAAATACTGATGCCGGTTCGCAAGATCCCAAATATGTAAGAAGAACCCTGGACCCCAGCAGCAGAGCTATTGATATGCAAGCTGTAAATAAACCTCAGGTTCGGATTTTTGCAGGTTTTTATGACAATGGTTCGGGCGGAACATGGTTTCCAAATGTTACCTATGCCGATTTCTGTTTTATGGCTGCCGAATTTACTTTGTCGGGCGTATCGAGTTCCAAAACAGCAGAACAATGGTATACAGATGGAGTTAGCGCTTCGGTAGACCAATGGAATTATGTAGGAAATTACTGTAAAATTCATGACTACTCGGCAATTACCCCAGAAGAAAAAGCTGACTTTATGAATCAGCCCGATATTAAATGGGATGCTGCAAGAGGACTGGAACAAATTTATGCTCAAACCTATATCGAACATTTTAAAAACTCCAATGAAGGTTGGGCTTTATGGAAAAGAACCGGATATCCATCGGCTACATCCTCTATTGTTGCCCTTGAAGACATCTTTGTAGGTGGTGTTAAGCAAACCATGCCCCGTCGTTTAAGGTTTACCTATCCTTTGGAAGGAACTCCAAACTACGAAAATTACAAAAAAAGGATTGATGATATGAAAACCGATCCTGATTTCGGAGAGCCAACAAGCGAATATGGCAGAGTATGGTGGGATAAAAAGTAATTATATTTTTTATTTAATGACAATTAAATTATTAATACTTGAAATGATCTCTTAGGCTTAATAAATGGTTAGTTAGTTGTTGCAACAGGGAGGAATATCAGATTTTATCTGACTCCTTCCTGTTTCTATTTTGAAATACCTGAATAATCCTAAAACAACCCAAAATATGATTAAAAAAAATCTCCTCCTGACATTAATTAATCTTATAATTTTTCAAATTGCAATTGGTCAACCCTCTCATATTTTCACCCAGGCCCTGGCCATCGGTAACGCTCACCAATATGGACGTGAAGGTCTTTTCACCGACCAATTTGCATTTCGTTATTTCGCTCCGGGATTTCAAACACCCAAAGCAGGCGTGGTGCTGTTTACAAATGACAAAGGCCAGGAAATTATCTGGAAAGAAATTAAAGCCGACACCTCAGGACGCTTCGTCAGCAGGGATGCTTCCAACGGATACATATACCTTACCTACATTTCGGCTAAAGAACAAAATGTTGTGCTCAATATCAGCGGCAACTCCATGTTTTACTGCAATGGCGAGCCCCATGCCGGTGATATTTATGGCGACAAATGGCTCTACACTCCCGTAAAGTTTAAAAAAGGGTTAAACGAAATTTATGTCAGAACTCCCCGATATATGTATCAGGGTATAAAAGCCAGGTTGTTATTCCCTCAAACTCCGATTGAAATCAGCACCGAAGATGCAACTTTACCCCATATTGTTCCAGGCCATCGGAACGACTCCTTAATGGGGGCTGTTGTAATTATTAATTCAGGCAATCAGCCTCTGAAGGACCTGAAAATAAAATCGACCCTGAATGGCCGGGAGATTACCTCAACCGTTCCGACAATATTACCCCTGAGCACCCGAAAGGTCGCATTTCTCTTTGATGCCTCTGCCATCAGGGAAAAAGGAAATAATAACTGCAATCTTACTTTGTTTTCGGGAAGTAAATCCCTTGCCAAATCGGAAATTAAACTGGAGTCGGTATCATCGGATGAGCCTTACAGTAAAACATTCATCAGCAATATCGACGGTAGTGTACAGTATTATGCCGTAAATCCTCAAAGTACAAACACATCGTCTCCTTCGGCTTTGTTTCTTTCTGTTCATGGAGCGGGAGTGGAAGCTATTGGACAGGCCATGTGCTTATAAGGCGAAAACTGGGGTAACCTTGTTGCTCCTACTAACCGCAGGCCTCGCGGGTTTAACTGGGAAGACTGGGGACGAATTGATGCCATGGAAGTATTGGACCTGGCAGAAAAAGTGTTTCAACCCGATCCGTCCAGGATTTATTTAACAGGCCACTCCATGGGTGGGCATGGAACCTGGTATCTGGGTGCAACTTTTCCAGGCAAATGGGCAGCAATTGCTCCTTGTGCCGGTTATCCTTCGCTCATGGGCTACGGCTCGGCCGACGGGAAAATACCCCAGCCGGGAGTAAATGAAATTGAAAAAAGCCTTTACCGAGCCAGCAATGGCAGCAATGTTTTTGAACTGGCAAAAAATTACAAAGCGTCGGGCATCTATATCCATCATGGCGACAGCGACAAAGTGGTATCGGTAGACTACGCCCGTCAGATGCGAAAAGTGCTGGGGGAATTTCATCAGGACTTCAGTTATTACGAATACCCGGGAGGAAGTCACTGGTTTGGAGACCAAAGTGTAGACTGGCCTCCCCTGTTCGATTACTTTAAATGGCATACCATACCACACGACAGCACCCGGAATACAATAGACTTTACAACAGCCAATCCGGCTGTATCTTCATCATATTACTGGGCATCGGTCCTGCAGCAGAAAGAATCGCTGAAGTACAGCAGGATTAAGCTAAACAGAAGCAAGAACCTGATATCGGGCGAAACCGAAAATGTTTCCATATTGAAACTGAGCACTCCACAGGTTGGTTCCGATTCACTAACCATTAAACTGGATGGTGATGTTATAAGGATTAAGATCAGCTCCTCCCATTCCGAAGTCTACCTTCAAAAAAACGAGCACTGGATGGTAATTCAGAAACCTGAATCTGATGCAAAGGGAATAATCAGAAACGGCACCTTCAAGGAACCCTTCAACAACAGGATGGTATTTGTTTACGGAACAACAGGAACGAAGCAGGAAAACGACTGGTCGCTGGCCAAAGCACGGTTCGATGCCGAAACGTGGTACTACAGGGGTAACGGAGCAGTAGACATTGTTGCCGATAAGAATTTCGAACCAACCCTCTACCCCGACAGAGGAATAATTATTTACGGCAATGCATCTACCAACAGTTGCTGGAATAAATTATTATCCGATTGTCCCATTCAGGTTATGAGAGGAAGTATCCGTATGGGAAAACACGAAATAAAAGGTGATAATATAGGAGCTTATATCATGTATCCCCGCAAGGATAGTAAAATTGCTTCAATTGCAGCCATCACGGGAACAGGCTTACGGGGACTGCAAGCTGCCAATGCCAACCAATATTTTTCAGGAGGCAGCGGATTCCCCGATTACATGATTTTTTCGGATGACATGCTGAAACAGGGGGTTTCGGGGGTGTTACATTCAGGATATTATACCAATAACTGGGCATTATAAGTTGAATAAGCGGAGAAGGAATGCTAGTTTTCTTCTCCGGTTTTCTAAAATACACCTGATTATAGCTACTTTCTTTTATTTTTGCTAAACAATTATATTAATCTTCAATACGTATATCCACCAATCTATTGTTTGATTTATATTTTCACCCTGTTAAAAGATTTCATGGTCGGCAACCGTTAGATTAATCAGTAAAAGTAAAAGTTCAACATATATAAAAACAACTATTTCAAGCAATGAAAAAGTATATCATTTTGCTGGCAGTTTTTTTAACTGCAATATCCTGCTCCACTCCTGAAACAAAAGAAAATCAGACAGAAGATGTGGCACTGTATGTCGATCCTTATATCGGCACCGACTATCATGGTCATGTATTTCTGGGAGCTCATGTTCCTTTCGGAGCAGTACAAACAGGCCCTACCAATTATGTTAAAGGTTGGGACTGGTGTTCGGGATACCACTATTCCGACAGTATTTTAACAGGGTTTTCCCAGCTTCACCTGAGTGGAACCGGAATTGGCGATTTGGGCGATGTTTTAATCACCCCTTTCACCGGTGAAATGAAATCTACACCTGGAACGCAGGAGCAACCACTTTCGGGTTACGCCTCCCTGTATTCGCATAGCGACGAAACCGCCCAGGCCGGGTATTATGCAGTTACCCTGAAAAGATATGAATATCCGGGCTGAACTCACAGCCACTGAAAGGGTAGCATTTCACAAATATACCTTCCCCGAAACAAGCCAGGCCCGTATCGCCATCAATCTCGAAATGGGAATTGGCTGGGACCGTCCGGTATTGGCTTCACTCCGGAAAACAGCTCCAGACACTTATGTTGGTTATCGTTTTTCGAGCGGATGGGCCAAAGATCAGCGTCTCTATTTTGCCATCCAGCTATCGCACGCAGCCGACTCCCTGCAGCTTTTCGAAGATCAGAAAGCCATTCCGGGAGATACCGCCAGTGGTACCCGGATTGTAGGGGTATTAACCTTTGCAGCCAAAAAAGGGGAAGAAATGATGTTAAAGGTTGCCATATCGCCTGTTAGCGAAGCGAATGCCATTGAAAATTTAAAGGCAGAAGTACCGGGCTGGGATTTCAAAGAAGTAGCTCAAAATGCTCGTGCCGCCTGGAATAAAGAACTTGGCAGAATAACAGTAAAAGGTAAAAATGAACACGACCTTCGCACCTTTTATACCGCATTGTATCATGCCTTTACACATCCTGTGCTTTTTAACGATAATAATGGCGACTACAGGGGTGCCGATTATAAAGTACACACAGCCTCTGGTTTCAATAACTATTCGGTATTTTCTCTTTGGGATACCTACCGGGCAGCCCATCCCCTTTACACGCTGGTGCAGCCGCAGCGGGTTCCCGACATGATTAATACCATGCTCAATATTTACAAAGAACAGGGTAAACTTCCCATATGGCACCTGATGGGTAACGAAACCGACTGCATGGTTGGGTATAGCGCTATCCCTGTAATTGCCGATGCATACTTTAAAGGCTTTAAAGGTTTCGATCCCTTACTGGCATTTGAGGCAATGAAAGCTTCCTCCACCCGCGACGACTATGGCATGAAAATGATAAAAGAAAAAAGGTTATATCGCGGCGGACAAAGAAAAGGAATCGGTATCGAAAGCTATGGAATATGCCATTTCTGACTGGTGCATAGCCCAAATGGCAAAAGCATTAGGCAAGCCAAACGATTTTGAATATTATTCCAAAAGAGCCAAAGCTTACACGGAGTATTTCGATTCAAAAACAGGCTTTGTACGTGCTAAGCTCGACAATGGAAAATTCCGTGAGCCGTTCAGTCCGTTCCTGTCGATCCATGAGTGGGGCGACTATACCGAAGGCAATGCATGGCAGTATACCTGGTTGGTACCTCAGGATGTAGAAGGACTGATTGAACTTTTTGGTGGCGACGAACCATTCATAACCAAACTCGACAGCTTATTTGTTGTAAAAGGCGATATGGGAGAAAATGCCTCATCGGATATTTCGGGTCTCATTGGCCAGTATGCGCATGGAACGAGCCTAGCCATCACATCACTTACTTATACGCTTATGCAGGACAGCAATGGAAAACCGCCGAAAAAAACCGCTTCATCCAGCGTACCCTGTATACCGATAAACCCGATGGATTATGCGGAAACGAAGATTGTGGACAGATGTCGGCCTGGTATATCCTTTCCTCGATGGGTTTTTATCCTGCAAACCCTGCCAATGGTGCTTACGTTTTCGGAAGTCCCCTTTTCGATGAAATGACACTTAACCTCACCGATGGTAAGAAATTTATCCTGAAAGCAAACAATAACAGCGAAGAAAACATTTATATCCAGTCGGTAAAGCTTAATGGCCAAAACTACACCCGTTCATTTATCACCTATAAAGATATCATGAATGGAGGCGAGCTGGAGTTTGAAATGGGGCCCGAACCCAACAAGAAATTCGGTGCCTCTCCAGAGGATCGGCCAGCTTCAAAGATTTACAATTAGTTAAAAATTGCGCTAAACAATGTGTTGGCAGTTTAAAATATCAGTAAACCATTTATCGGAACCGGCTTCGATATTCTCTTCTCCTGCCTGGTTCCGGGCTGGCTTTCTAATGGTAATTTTCTTATTTATCAAATTTCCTTTCATCATAGAACTTACAGCACAGACGAACGGAATGAAATACCGGGTAAGCATGGTGCAAAGTAAGCTTGTATTCAGCAATCCTCCATTCAAAGCTTGCCATGCCTCTACCATCGTTGAAGCTGAAAAGGGGAAAATGCTCATATCCTGCTTTGGAGGTTCGTACGAAGGAGCCTCCGATGTGGGCATATGGCTAACTTCTTATGATGGAAAACCTGGGATAAACCTGCAGAGATAATCACCAGCAATTGGATGCATACACAAATGCT